>NZ_JAPQLF010000132.1:0-3608 GCF_028982105.1 Wolbachia endosymbiont of Drosophila bicornuta
GAAAAAAGCAGTAAAGAATTAGCAAAAGAAGGGCTTCTAGCAGATATTCAAAAAATACATCAAGCTTCTAAATGCAGATATGGAGCCCCTAAAATTCACGCTGAATTAAAAGCTTTAGGCAAAAATTAAAACAGTACAAAGTGTTATGCAAGAAAATGGCATTAAAGCCAAGCTTAGACGAAGGTTCAAAAATAAAAAACAGCAAATAAGCAACCGAGTTGTGGCTCAGAACACATTGGATCAAAATTTTACTACTGATCAGCCAAATAAAGTTTGGGATTACCTACATAAAAACTAAAGAAGGTTGTTGGCGGCAATAATTGACCTATATTCACGCATGGTGGTTAATGAGTAACATGATAATTAGTTATAGATTCTTTATTGATGGCCGTTGATAAACACAAACCCGATAAAAATCTGCTGTTACATAGCGATCAAGGGTCACAGTATACCTCTCAAAATTACCAATTTCTATTGAACACAAAAAATATCATTTCCAGCATGAGCCATAAGGGCTGTTGTTACGATAACTCTGTTGCAGAAAAGTTCACTTAAAAGGGAGCTGCTTATTGATACTTCTCGCTCAACAAACCAGAACTGCCATATTTGAATACATAGAAATCTTTTATAACAAATAACGTAGACATTCTACTATTAACTATTGCATTCCTGCACAATTTATTCTCATGATAAAAACGTCTTAACTTTCTCTCTACTTTTTCTTGGTAAGGTCACCTCTTTAGGTGCTCCTTTTTTCTTTCTTATACACACAAAAATCATATAGAATTGTAAATACAGCTTTTTTATTCTGATGCTTTTCAATTCTATAGCTCTGGTTGTCTCTCTATTACTATTTTTCTACATTATCGTAAAAAAACTGAGCGAAAAGAAAGCAAACCTTGAGGGTAATTTATGTAAATTAGAGCAAGAACTTCAAGAAACAAAGCAAACTTTGCTTACGAAGAATGAAGAAATAGTTGATTTAAGGGTCAAAAAAGCAGAACTTGAAGTAACTCTGCAAAAAGAACGTGAGGAAAAGAAAAAGGAAATAGAATTACTAACAAAAGCAGAGGAGAGATTAACAAACACTTTTAAAGCGCTCTCTCTTGATGCTTTGCAAACAAATAACAATAATTTTCTGAACTTAGCAAAGGAAGTAATCGATAGTAAATTAAAAGAAACGGAAAGCGATTTCAAAAAAAGACAAGCAAAGATCAACGAAGTTGTAACTCCAATAAAAGAAAAATTAGAAAAATTCGATAATGAAATACGTGAGCTAGAAAAGGAGAGGGTAGGGGCCTATGAAGGTTTAAAGGAGCAAATTGGAGCGCTGATGAACCAAAATTCCAACCTTGCTAATGCCCTGAGGAAACCTCACATTAGGGGCAAATGGGGTGAAATGCAACTCAAAAGAGTGGTAGAAATGGCAGGAATGATTGAGTATTGCGATTTTTTTACTCAGCCGTCAGTGATTGATAAAAACGAGGATAATTTATTGCGTCCTGATTTAATAATCAAAATGCCATCTGGAAAGCAAATAATAATAGATGCTAAAGTGCCGCTTGATTCTTACATGGATGCTATATCACAAAATGATTTGCAAATACAAAAGGAGAAATTAAAGAACCATTCCCTGGCAATAAAAAAACACATAAATGATTTGGGTAAAAAAGAGTATTGGAATCAATTTGAAAATACGCCAGAACTTGTGGTGCTTTTCTTAACAGGGGAGGGGGTTTTTAGCGCAGCACTGGAATATGAGCCTGCTTTGATAGAGATTGGAGTGGAAAAAAAAGTGATCATTGCAACACCTATCACTCTAATTGCGTTGCTGAGAGCAATAGCGTATGGATGGAAGCAAGAGATGATAGCTGAAAACGCAAAGAAAATCAGTGAACTAGGTCATATTTTATATGAGCGCATTTGCACAATGGGTGAAAACTTTGATAATTTGCGCAGGAGCTTAAAAAGTGCTGTTGATCATTATAATAAAACTGCTGGCTCTCTTGAAGCAAGGGTGTTTCCTGCTGCTCGAGAATTCAATAAGCTTGGTATACATGCAAAAAATAAAAGTTTAAGTGCTGCAAAGGAATTAGGGTCTTTACCACGCAGTTTACATACTGAGGAGCTGAAAGTAGATTAGGCATCTTAAGAGGGAGTGTTAAATAAACCATACGCGTCAAGTTAAGGAATGTAGAGAGCTTAAAGTAGATACCCTGGTCTTCCTATATCTGTCTTTCAAAGAAAACTTTGACCAGATTATAGTAAGCTTTTTTAGAAAAATTTTTAAATTATTGACAATATTGTTTAATATCAAAAAGAGCTCTCTAACCCGCCTTTTCAATTCAATAAATGCCTTTGTTAAACTGAGCTCCGTGTTCTTTTTTAGTTTTACAAAGCCAACCATTTCGTGAAATACGAGAATAGCACATAATTTTGCGTATAGCTCGCACAATACTCTAAATGGATTTGTCTTTCCTTTTAGTTTATCAAGATTGATATGACTTTTATATAGTTTAAATAGTAATTCGATTTGCCATCTTACTCTATAAACCGTCAATATTTGTTCAGCATTAATTTTACTCTCTGGAACATTAGTTATAAATATTGACCAATCTAATAACTTTTGATTCTTTTGAGAAGATGTATATCCATGTGACTTTGCTAATTTATTAGCCTTTCTTCTTCTAGCCATAGACTGTTCTTCAGTTAGCTTTTGACATATAATTCTTACCTTAATTTTTACTTCCTTTCCTAATAATACTTCTTTTTCTGAAGATAATTGACCTTCTAAATACTCCAATAGCTCTATTTTTTGATTTGTTTCTATATCATATATATTGGTATCAGACTTATAACGACTAACAAAATATGCACCTGCTTCATCAATCTGTTTAAAAGAACTAGGCACAAAGTAGCCCAAGTCAAATATTAGCAAATCATTGGCTGATAAACCGTTCAGATAATCCCTATAACCTTGATCCGACCTTATTCCTTCCATAAAATTTAACTTATCTAGCGCTTGATTCAGGTAATCAAAGACTAACTGTAGCTTTATTCCTGATTTGGTATTATTCTCACAATCTCTATAGCTACTGCCATATCCTTTGTACATATCTTCCATGCTACTGGGCAGGCTAATGTAGCTGCTATCCAATAATTTAACGCTTCCAAATTGCTGTAAAATTTTGCAATCAATCTGTAGACTTTTTTTAAATAAACACAAAGCTTCGTTATACATTTTTTTCATGAACTCAACTGCTTCTTCACTAAACCTAAAATCTAAACCCTGTTTTGTAATTTCTATCGAGTCTTCATTTAGCAATTGGCACATTGTTTCTATGCTGCAATCATCAACTCCTATGTTACCAAAAACCATAGCTTTTATGAATGATGAGCCATTAAGTTTTCTCTTTCTTTTTATAAAACCTACTGCAATTGATATTTCGTCTGCTTTTTCATTAAAGAATTCATTGAGGTCTTTTGATAAGCAAGCTATTCTGTCCATTGTAAGTTCTCTCATTCATATATCCAAGAGAATTTATACCTTATTATTTTCCTTCACTCTATCAACTTTACTTACACTTTTCCTTAACTTGACGCGTATG
>NZ_JAPQLF010000132.1:3658-3795 GCF_028982105.1 Wolbachia endosymbiont of Drosophila bicornuta
CAAACCAGAACTGCCATATTTGAATACATAGAAATCTTTTATAACAAATAACGTAGACATTCTACTATTATAGCTCTTTTTACAATAATCCGAACAGATCATAATATGCTACTGCTCTACCATAGCCATAAGCACAT
>NZ_JAPQLF010000132.1:3872-15112 GCF_028982105.1 Wolbachia endosymbiont of Drosophila bicornuta
TATAGCTCTTTTTACAATAATCCGAACAGATCATAATATGCTACTGCTCTACCATAGCCATAAGCACATATCTTATCCTATTCGGACTATTGCGAGAAGTGCTATAACTATTGCATTCCTGCACAATTTATTCTCATGATAAAAACGTCTTAACTTTCTCTCTACTTTTTCTGGGTAAGGTCAATTTGGGTCTGCACCATTTTTGAGTAATAGTTTTACTTCTTGTGCATTACCATCTTCTACAGCTAGGAATAATTGTTCTTCCTGTGTTTTTACGCGTGTTTCCACATTAGATATAAAAAATAACAATACTAAACATGCAATACCAATAATGCTAATATATTTTATAATTTTTCTCATAAGATATTTTACAATGCTTCTAATAATATTAGATATCATCTATAAAATTAAAAAATCCATGAAAGGGGATGAAAATATGTAAAAAAGTATTATCGATTAATTAAAAACAGATTTTGATTTGATAATACCAATAAAATCGATTTATCTTAAATTTACGTTGATTTTTACCTGTTATTTTTTGTAGTTTATCCAACGTAAATTCCAGGTAAAACAAAGTCGTTATCTCCAACCGTTACAACCAACTCTCCTTCTTTAATTTTTATTCGATTAAGTGTATGGTCCCATACCATCACACTCTGGGATCATACACCTAAAGTACTCCGACACTGGGATGACACCCCGGGGTTTCTGGGATGACAAAAAAGAGCCCCCTGAGCAAAAATCTTATAGCCACTTGAATGATAATTGACTTTTTGCCTAAAATAACTAAGAAAGAAACTTCTCATCAAGATAACTTAAATATATACTAATTCTCTTATTTTTAAACGATTTCTCATCATGAATTGCACGATCAAAAACCTGAATTTGACTTGTTATAATGCTACAATTATTATTTGCAACTTCTAATACGCCACTATCAATTACAACCTTCTTTTCTGTTTGGTTACTCATTTTAACAGTAATCATACCAGGCAATAAATAAATTAAGTAAGGAGCATGGTGAGCTAAAATCATAAGCTCCCCTTCGAGCCCAGTTACTGAAAGAGAAACCACTCCACTGAATGAAATTTGATCATCAGGAGAGAAAAATTGCACTTTAAAAGTATTCATAATCTTTAACTTTTATTGAGCTTCAGCTTGTATTAATTCAGCCTTTTTTATTGCTTCATCTATATTCCCCACCATATAAAAAGCAGCCTCTGGTAAGTGATCATATTTGCCTTCAACAATCCCTTTAAAACTGGAAACAGTATCAGAAAGTGAAACAAATTTACCAGGCATGCCAGTAAATACTTCTGCAACGTGAAAAGGTTGAGAAAGAAATTTCTGAATCTTACGAGCCCTATCAACAATAATTTTATCTTCATCAGATAGCTCATCCATACCAAGTATTGCGATAATATCTTGCAGTGATTTATAAGTTTGCAATATACGTTTCACCTCAGAAGCTACATTATAATGTTCTTCACCAATGATTTCAGCAGATAAAGACTGAGAAGTTGAATCAAGTGGATCAACAGCAGGGTATATTCCCATTTCAGCTATTTGCCTTGACAACACTGTGGTTGCATCAAGGTGAGAGAATGTAGTTGCTGGGGCTGGATCAGTCAAATCGTCCGCAGGAACATATATAGCTTGCACAGAAGTAATAGAGCCAGAAGTTGTTGAAGCTATTCTTTCTTGCATTGCACCCATATCAGTTGCAAGGGTTGGCTGATAACCAACAGCTGACGGTATTCTTCCAAGTAAAGCAGAAATTTCAGAACCAGCTTGTGTAAATCTAAAGATATTATCCACAAAAAATAGAACATCTTGATTTTCCTTATCACGGAAATATTCTGCCATAGTAAGTGCTGTTAAAGCAACTCTAGCCCTTGCTCCAGGAGGCTCATTCATCTGACCATAAACCAAAACAGCTTGAGATTTTTCATGCTCATTTATATTTATTACATTTGAAGTGATCATCTCGTGATAAAGATCGTTACCTTCACGCGTTCTCTCCCCTACCCCGGCAAACACAGAAAATCCTTTATGAGCTTTTGCTATATTATTAATTAATTCCATTATTAGGACTGTTTTACCAACACCGGCTCCACCAAATAAGCCAATTTTTCCTCCTTTAAGATAAGGTGCAAGAAGATCTATAACTTTTATTCCCGTAACTAAAACTTCTTCCTGTATTCTCTGTTCAGTAAAACTTGGAGGTGCTCTGTGTATAGGCTCTAAGTTATACTTTCCCTTCAGTGGACCACACTCATCTATAAGCTCTCCAACAACATTAAAAATCCTTCCTAAAGTTGAACGCCCAATTGGCACCGATATTGGTGCACCTGTATCAACAAATTCATCCCCCCTTGACATGCCATCTGTGCTATCCATAGCAATACAACGAACTATATTGTCACCTATATGCTGCGAAACTTCTAAAACCAGCTCCTTATCCTTATATCTTAGTTTGCTTTTTAAAGCATTAAATATTTTAGGCAATTCACCTTCAAATTTTATATCAACAACTGCTTGAGTTACCTTAATCGCTCTACCTATATTCATCTCTTTATTTTTATCACCTAACACTATAATTCCATAAAAGAACTTCTAAAGAAAATAAATTTTATATTATTAATAGAAATTTTGCAACATTAAAACGCTTACTAGTTACGCTTCATTACAAACAATGCAAATGCATTTAATAGCCAAGTAATAATAAACAACACTAAACTAAGCGCATAAGCAGCAAGAGTTTGTACACTATTGAAATCCTGATCTCCGGTAAGTAATGTAGCGATCTGCACGGTAATGGTAGTAACTGAATTAAGAGGGTTAAAAGTCAAATTTGCGTTGATTCCCACAGCCATTAGCACAATCATTGTTTCACCTATCACTCTTGAAATTGACAATAAAATTGCACTTAAAATTGTAGGCATTGCATAAGGTATTGTTATATGACATATAGTTTCCGCTGGAGTTGCACCAAGTGCCATGAAGCCATAACGCAAGCTTTTTGGAACAGATCTTATGGCATCTTCGAGTAAAGAAATAATAAAAGGAAGAATCATTATCCCAATCGATAAACCGGCAACTAAGGCACTTTCTGAGTGTATACTTAAACCAAAAAAATTTGCTACCTGCTTTACAAAGAAAGACAAAAACACAACCGCGAAATATCCATATACAACCGTAGGAATAGCAGACAAAACTTGCAAAGTTGTATTAACAATATAACGCACTTTCTCACTCGCATATTCACTAATATATATTGCAGAAAATAAACCAAGCGGAACGACAACTAACATTGCTATAATAGTTATAAGTAATGTACCAACTAAAAGCGGCGCTATACCAAAACATCCTATCTTCTCTTCATTGATAGTGACTACATTGTGGCCCCATTTCAAGCAAAACAAGAATTCTGAAATAGCTACTTTATTAAAAAAACTAATGGATTGAATAAAAATAGACAGCATTATAAATAAAGTGATAAAAAATGATATGGCCAAAGCCACAAATAACGAAAGTTTTATTATCTTATTTCTTTTATTTTTAAAGATAAAAGCAAGCATGAAAAAAAGTAACGCTATAGAAATAAAAGTTACAAAACAATTATTATAGAATACTAACAACCAAGTTAGCATCCATACACAACTAAGATATAGATAAGATTTAACCTTATTTACTTCTTGAAAGCTACTAAAACAAAATAAAAGGATTAGTAAGACAGGTATGACTATCACCGAATTCATTCTTCCATGCATCAAATTTTATTCTACGAAAATGTCATACAAGTTCACCATTATTTGACAATAAAGTAAAACAATTTAAAATAAATAATTATATTAATATAAAAACAATGAAGAGAACATTTCAACCAAAAAATTTGATAAGAAAGCGCAGACACGGATTTCGTTCACGTATGGCAACAAGAGCTGGAAGAAAAATCCTTAATAGGCGCCGTTCATTAGGGTGTAACAAATTATGCGCATAGTAAGTATAAAAAAAAAGATTTTTCTTCTGCTTTCAAAAATAAGTTAGCACTCAACAGTCTTTTTTATCGTGGGCTTTATATATCACTGTACGCTATAAAAGAAAGAGAACCTGAAAAGTACATTCATACTATTAGAGTAGGTCTGGCTATCAGTAAAAAAACCGGAAAAGCAGCAAAAAGAAATAAAATAAAAAGGCAACTACGAATGCTTGCTAAAATTAGCATTTTAAACATAAGTAATATAGGGCACTACTACATAATACTAACTCATAGAAACATTATGCAAGCAAGTTATAAAAATTTACAAAAAGATCTAACTATTTGCTTAAAAAAGATAAAATAAAAAAAAATCTCAATTAAGGTATTTACAACTATATTTTTTATGATAATATAGGTAAAATTTTTAAAAATAGTTAATTGGTGTGGTGAATGGTAGAGCATATAAAAGAGGTAAATAACACATGCTTTGGTCAGATGTATCAATTCTTATTTCTTCCTAAAGGAACAGGAACAGGTTGGAGGTCAGCATTTCGCCAACAAGAAGAATTATTTAAAAAAGTGGGAGGTAATGTAATATTACCAGAAATCAGTAATTCTCCTTCAAAAGGGAATCAATTAGGGGAAGTAGGAACAATGCTAAATAATGTAGAAAATGACCAAGAACATATAAGAAAAAAAAGATATCGTAGTTAAAGTAAAAACTTAAAGAATAGTAGCAAAACAAGAAAGTTAAAATATAAGTATGCCTACTGTCTAATTAACAAAGAAATTTTTATAAACTTGGCAGCGACCTACTCTCCATTTTCAAGTACCATCAGCGCTAAAAAGTTTCACTTCCGAGTTCGAGATGAGATCGGGTGGTTCATTTTTGCTATAGCCACCAAGTCAATAAAAATTTCTAACTTAACAATTTTAACTTAATATTTAACACTGCATACACACATATAGAAAGCAAATAAATCAATCAGGCTATTAGTACTAGTTAGCTTCACATGTTACCACGCTTCCACACCTAGCCTATCAACGTGGTAGTCTTCCACGGCCTTAATTGGGAAATCTTTTTGAAGAGGGTTTCTTGCTTATATGCTTTCAGCAATTATCCCATCTATACATAGCCACCCAGCGATGCTATTGGCATAACAGCTGGTACACCAGAGGTATATCCATCTCGGTCCTCTCGTACTAGAGTCAGACCTTCTCAAATTTCCTTCACCCACGGCAGATAGAAACCGAACTGTCTCACGACGTTCTAAACCCAACTCACGTATCACTTTAATCGGCGAACAGCCGAACCCTTGGGACCTTCTTCAGCCCCAGGATGTGATGAGTCGACATCGAGGTGCCAAACGGTGTCGTCGCTATGAACGCTCGAACACCATCAGCCTGTTATCCCAGGCGTACCTTTTATCCGTTGAGCGATGACCCTTCCATACAGAATCACCGGATCACTATGACCGACTTTCGTCTCTGCTTGGCTTGTCAGCCTCGCAGTCAGGCAAGCTTATGCCATTATACTATCAAGCTGATTTCCGACCAGCTCTAGCTTACCTTCGCACGCCTCCGTTACTTTTTAGGAGGCGACCGCCCCAGTCAAACTACCCACCATACAATGTCCTAGTTCCAGATAATGAAACATAGTTAGATATCAAAAGTGTAAAGGGTGGTATCTCAAGGTTGACTCCATTATAGCTAGCGCCATAACTTCAAAGTCTCCCACCTATCCTGCACATCACACTTTTAATAGCAATGTAAAGCTATAGTAAAGGTGCACTGGGTCTCTTCGTCTAACCGCGGGTACCCCGCATCTGCACGGGGAATTCAATTTCGCTGAAGTGATGTTGGAGACAGTGGAGAAATCGTTACGCCATTCGTGCGGGTCGGAACTTACCCGACAAGGAATTTCGCTACCTTAGGACCGTCAGTGTTACGGCCGCCGTTTACTGGGGCTTCAATTCGGAGCTTGCACCCCTCCTATTAACCTTCCAGCACCGGGCAGGCGTCAGACCCTATACTTCCACTTACGTGTTTGCAGAGTCCTGTGTTTTTAGTAAACAGTCGCTACTCCCTATTTTGTGCCACCTACTCATAGTTGCCTAAAAGCAGGTTACCCTTCTTCCGAAGTTACAGGTATAATTTGCCGAGTTCCTTCAACATCATTCTTTCAACACCTTAGTATACTCTACTCATCCACCAGTGTCGGTTTGCGGTACGGCCTCATAAATATAAGTGCTATTTCCTGGAGCTTCTTTTAAGCATAGATCAATCCAATAAGATCTATACAAATACGAAACCCGTCACACTTAAGAGGTTCAGGAATATTAACCTAATTGCCATCGACTACTCCTTTACGGACTCGCCTTAGGAACCGACTAACCCTACGCAGATTAACTTGACGTAGGAACCCTTAGATTTTTGGTGAGAGTGTTTTTCACACTCTTTTACGCTACTTATGTCAGCATTCTCACTTCCGATATCTCCAGCAGTTTTCACGAACCACCTTCACAGACTTACGGAACGCTCCGCTACCGCGCCTATTGATCGAAATCAATAAGCACTCACATCTTCGGTATACAGCTTTAGCCCCGGTACATTTTCGGCGCAGAAAAACTTATTTAGACAAGTGAGCTGTTACGCTTTCTTTAAAGGATGGCTGCTTCCAAGCCAACCTCCTAGCTGTAATGGTTTTCCTACTTCCTTCCCCACTTAGCTGTAATTTTGGGACCTTAGATAGTGATCTGGGTTGTTTCCCTCTTCACCACGGACTTAGCACCCGTAGTGTGCCTGCTGTATAATTAATTGTTGGTATTCGGAGTTTAGTTAGATTTGGTAAGACGGTGAATCCCCCTAGTCTATCCAGTGCTCTACCCCCAACAACATACATACAACGCTCTACCTAAATAGATTTCGCGGAGAACCAGCTATTTCCAAGTTTGATTGGCCTTTCACCCCTAATCACAACTCATCCAATAATGTTGCAACATTAACTGGTTCGATCCTCCAGTGTGTTTTACCACACCTTCAATCTGGTCATGACTAGATCACTTGGTTTCGGGTCTAATCCATAAAACTAAAACGCCCTATTCAGACTTGCTTTCGCTACGCCTACACCTAACGGCTTAAGCTTGCTTCATAGATTAACTCGCTGACCCATTATGCAAAAGGTACGCTGTCACTCTAAATATCAATAAATTGATATAGAGCTCCAACTGTTTGTAAGCACTTGATTTCAGATTCTATTTCACTCCCCTCCCGGGGTTCTTTTCACCTTTCCCTCACGGTACTTGTTCACTATCGGTCGTTAAGGAGTATTTAGGCTTGGAGGATGGTCCCCCCATATTCAAACAGGATTTCACGTGCCCCGCTCTACTCAAGGATTTAAAAACTTTCTACTTATACAGGACTATCACCTTCTATGGTTACTATTTCCAGAGTATTCTAATTCTTATTCTTAAATCACTAGCCTTTTCCGCTTTCGCTCGTCACTACTAACAGAATCTCGGTTGATTTCTTTTCCTTTGGCTACTTAGATATTTCAGTTCACCAAGTTTGCTTTACATACTTAGTACGTAATAACTAGCTAAACTAGTTGGGTTTCCCCATTCGGAAATCTGCGGATCAAAATTTGTTGACAATTCCCCACAGCTTATCGCAGCCTGCCACGTCCTTCATCGCCTCTTAACGCCAAGGCATCCATCAAGCGCTCTTAATAATTTACTTATCCGACTATATGCAGAATATGCAGAGTTAAATATTATTAAAATTGAATTGAGATCAAATTAATCTCTACCATAAAACTTGTCAAACATCTAAAAACTAAATTAATCCTTTATATGTTATAACCTAATAAATAATATGTCAACGCCTTTTTGCACAAAACATTTACTTATATTATCAACAACAATATACTAGCAATCCTAAACAGTATAATCTGAGAAATATGTGGTAAACTTATATATACAGTAAAAATTAATAAAAAAGATATTTTGTAAGATAAAATGTGTTAAAATCAATTGCCTAAAAATGATAATAAACATTCGGAGTATTTCTAACGTATGAAAAGTAATCTCTCTTTTATAAAAAACGTTGCTTTAAATTGTATGTCTAAGCTCATTGGCGTATTAAATATTAAGAAAGTAAAACACTTCATTGTGAATAAATATAATACTCTTCATAAAGAAATGACAGTGCTTCTTAAAAAATCTAAGAACCTGTTAAACACCAACATTGAAATCGGTTTATATCACTTTTATAAAGGTAGCATATCAGATGCAAAGTTACGATTTTGGTTAATTAGCATATTTTACCCCCATTTACCTATAGTCTGGTATAACATCGGAAGGTGTCATTTTGCGGTAGGGAATACTAACAAAGCTTATAATTATTTAACAAGGGCACTAAAATCAGATAATGACCACGAGGAGGCGTCTTACTATATAAAAAAAATGACAAACTCAGCGCCTATTACAGAATTGCCAAAAAACCTCATAAGACAATATTTTGATTACACAGGTGAATATTTTGTTGAGCATTGGTTGATTGCCAAACAATATAGAGGGCATGAACTTGTACACATGATAATTACAAAAATCTTCAACAACTCCACTTCTGAGCTCAATATACTCGACCTTGGTTGTGGAACTGGAATATCTGGTCATTTCTTGAAAATAAATAGTATTGGAAACCATATAACAGGAATTGACATTTCAAGTAGAATGCTAGATATCGCAAGAGGATGCTTTATAAAAGGTAAGCCTGTTTACAATGAATTAATACATATGGAAATGAAAGAGTTTCTTAAACAAGAGAAAAACCAGCAGTATGATGTAATTATCTTTGCTGAAGTGCTACATTATCTACATGACTTTCAAGAAGAGTTGGAATTAGCAAAAAGATCTACGAGCAAAAAAGGAGTTATTGTATGTTTAATAAGAAGAAAGGAAGGTGAAGGTATTGACTTTGTAAATAAAGGAGACTATTTTCGTCACTCAGAAAGTTATGTTCAACATGTTGCAAAAGAAATAAATATGCAAATAAGTTATATGAGTTACTGTAAAATATATGGCAGTCAGGTTGACGGTATCTTGTTTGCATTACAGCATCAACAAGAAAATCCGAAAAACCTAACTTAAAAATCGCTCAAAATGACTTTTAAGTATCTATATATAATAAAAGAATAAAAGGAACTTTATGGATAACATTAGCATTAATTACGCAAAGGACAGCAAATTAACCGACTTTGGAAAAGCAGTTCTATCAGACAGGTATTTAATAGAAAATGAAAGTTATCAAGACCTCTTTGCACGTATTGCTAATTACTATTCTGATAATAAAGAACATGCGCAGCGTCTTTATGACTACATGAGCAACTTGTGGTTCATGCCTTCAACACCAATACTCAGCAATGGTGGCACTAAGAGAGGGTTACCTATCTCTTGCTTTCTTAATGAAACCGAAGACAGCTTGCAGGGAATAGTTGATCTATGGAACGAAAATGTTTGGCTTGCTGCACGTGGAGGAGGCATAGGTAGTTATTGGGGAAATTTACGCTCAATAGGCGAAAGCGTAAAGGGTAGCGGCAAAACATCAGGAATTGTTCCATTTATTGTAGTGCAAAATGCTCTAACGCTTGCAATTAGTCAGGGATCCCTAAGGCGAGGAAGTTCAGCAGTCTACCTTCCTGTATCTCATCCGGAGATAGAAGAGTTTCTAGATTTACGCAAGCCAACAGGCGGTGACCCAAATCGCAAAGCGTTAAATATACATCATGCTGTAATAGTAACAGATAAATTTATGCAGGCTGTTGAGAATGATCAAGAATGGAATTTAATAAGCCCTCACAACAATAAGGTTATTTCAACTGTAAAAGCGCGGGATATATGGATCAAAATATTAACAGCAAGAGTTGAAACTGGAGAACCTTACATTATTTTCCTTGATGCAACAAATAACAATAAGCCAGAATCTTACAAAAAGCTCAACTTAGACATCAAGATGTCAAATCTATGCAGTGAAATAACTTTAACCACAGGTTATGATCACCTAAATAAGTCACGCACTGCTGTGTGTTGTCTATCATCCGTAAACCTTGAGTACTACGAAGAATGGAAAGACAATAAACTCTTCATAGAAGATATAATGCGCTTTCTTGATAATGTATTGGAAGATTTCATAAATAAAGCACCGAATGAAATGCGGCGAGCAAAATATTCTGCAGCCAGAGAACGCAGTATTGGTCTTGGTGTGATGGGCTTTCACTCATTTTTACAAAGCAAAATGGTTCCTTTTGAATCAGTAACAGCACAACAATGGAATAAAAAAATATTTAAGTATTTACGCGAGCAAGCAGATATAGTTTCTAAAAAATTAGCAGAAGAAAAGGGAGCATGTTCTGATGCCAAAGAAGTTGATCTAATGGAAAGGTTTACACACAAACTCGCTATTGCTCCTACTGCCTCGATCTCCATTATTGCAGGTAATACCTCCCCTGGAATAGAACCATACGCAGCAAACGTATTCATACAAAAGACACTTACAGGCTCATTTGTAGTGCGAAATAAATTCTTGCAAAAACTATTAGCAGAAAAAAATCAAGACAATGATAAAATATGGTCTTCAATTTCAACAAACGAGGGTTCCGTTCAGCATTTAGATTTTCTTAGTGAGCATGAAAAATTGACATTTAAAACAGCGTACGAGCTTGACCAAAGATGGATTATAGAACATGCAAGTGATAGAACTTCGTATATTTGTCAATCTCAATCAGTAAATCTGTTCTTACCTGCCAACGTACATAAACGTTACTTGCACAAAATACACATGCTTGCTTGGAAAAAAGGATTGAAGAGCTTATATTACTGCAGATCACAATCAATGCAGAGAGCCGATAAGGTCTCGCATGACATATTCAAAAAAAGTGAAATATTGCAACAAAAAACAGATATTGACTACGATGAATGTCTGTCATGCCAATAGCGGCCTTACTCAAAAAAAGTAGAGAGAAAGTTAAGCAAATGGGTAAATAGACTTCTTGCATAACCATATAACGCACTTTTATTTGGAATAGAAACGAAAAAACTTTCTTGACAAACTCCGCCAGCTCCCTTATCATAAAACTGAAGCTATTTATTTATCTTCGCAATCTGTGCAGGTTAATGACGAAAAACTTATGGTATTTGGCGTCTCATGTTTAATTTTTCGCACTACGTGCATCGCATGTCTTTAAAAATTTTTAGGTTTT
>NZ_JAPQLF010000133.1:0-11908 GCF_028982105.1 Wolbachia endosymbiont of Drosophila bicornuta
AGCTTCATAAATTTATTGTGCGTTACCTACTATCCGAAGAGCGATGCAACAAAGCCATTCCAGTGTCAAGGCGCTGGAATAACACTATTTGCTATGTGTTTAAGCTATAACGTTTACCATTGTACTGGTAGAATATCATCTAAAGTTACATAATGTTATCCAATTAGCTAACACTGCGGCCTACTGTCTCCAAGAAATTAGATGGAAAATTTGTACTTTTTTCAAATCAAAGCTTGAATTTTTGCCGGAAAATCAATATATTATATGCATGAAGTTTTAATTTAAGTTGTTATGTTGACCTCAATGGCAAACTTATGTGTCGATAGCAGAACCAATCTCATGCAATATATTGCTAGGGTGCAAAAATTTCCTATGCTGTCTCAAGAGGAAGAGGTACGATTAGCAAAAAATTGGAACCAATATAAGGATGTTTCTTCTGCTCATAAATTGATTACCAGCCATTTGAATTTGGTAGTGAAAATTGCAATGAAATTCAAAAATTATGGACTATTGTTGATGGACCTGGTCATGGAAGGAAATATGGGTTTAATGCATGCAGTGAAAAAGTTTAATCCTGATTTAGGGTTTCGTTTTTCAACTTATGCGGTGTGGTGGATTGAAGCTTCAATAAAAGACTTTATATTGAAATCTTGGTCGTTTGTGAAAATAGGCACAACGCAAGCACAAAGAAGATTGTTTTTTAGTTTACGTAAAATAAAAAAAAGAATTTTACAGTATACAAACAGGGAAACCTTAAATAATGAAGAAATAAAAGCAATATCTAATGAGCTTTCTGTATCCGAAGGAGACGTTCTGCAGATGAATTACCGTATGGCTTGTAAGGATCAGTCGCTAAACGATTGCATAAAAATAGGTGATGACTCTAAAAGGGAGCTACAAGATATGATCCCATGTAACTTGGTTAGTCAAGAAGTAACCTATCAGAATCATGAAGAAAAAGAATTAAAAGAAGCAATTTTAAACAATGCACTAGCGAGCCTCAACGAAAGGGCAAGAGACATTTTTATCAGTAGATATTTGTCTGAAAACATTCAAACTCTGGATGAACTTAGTAAAAAATATTGTGTTTCAAGAGAAAGAATAAGGCAGTTGGCTGAGCAGGCGATGGCTAAGGTAAAACAATATATACAATCTGAAAGTTTGAAATTTTGTTTGCATGCGTAGTTTTTTTATATTTCTAATATTTTTTTCGATAGGCGCTTTTGCATCGGTTAGTGATGTACAATTGAAGGAAAAATATAAAGATTGGCTCGTGTATACTGCATTGGAAGATGGAGAGAAAGTATGTTATATTGTATCCTATCCTAAAAAAAAAAGCGAATATTATACAACCAATCGCAAGCCGTATGTAATGGTTAGTTATGTTGATAAAAAAGCAGATGAGGTAAGCGTTACCTCTGGTTTTCAGTATGATAAGGAGCCTGTAGCTCTCAATATCGACAAAAAAATTAAATATACACTGCCCATAATACAGGGAAGTTTTGCGTGGGCAGAGCATACAAAAATAGATCAAGATCTCATTCTAAAAATGAAGCAGGGATTATCAATGGTAGTTAATGGAAAAACAAAAACAGTGACCATTGATGATACTTATTCCCTACTTGGTTTTCAAAAAGCGTATCAAAAAATGCATGATTTATGCCATACAAAGTAAATTATTGTAACAGAATACCCAGCTATAGTATAAACTAGACTACTCTTTCAATGGAAATATAAATAGCACTTTACTTTATATGGGATGTGGATATCATTTAAAATATGTTTTTGAGAGTTAGCAATGTCAGAGGTTGCAGGTGTAGATACAGAAATCAAAAAGCAAAATTCTGTGTGCGAGCAGATGCGTTTTAGCGTGAGTCGCACAAGTCTTTTAAATACATTATCCAGAGTAAGTGGAGTGGTTGAAAGGAGTAATGCAATAGATGTTTTGGCGTGTATAAATATCAAAGCACAACACGGCAGCATAAAATTAATGGCAACTGATCTTGACATTTCAATGTTTGCCTCACTTGCTGCAACCGTATTAGCAGAAGGAGAAGTAAAAATTTCAGCGCATACTTTACATGACATAGTGAAGAAGTTACCCGCTGATTTGGATGTCAATTTTGAATTAAACAACCAAGGAAAATTATTGATGTCTTGCGGAAATGCAAACTTTTCTTTACCGAATGTAGTTTCAAGCAGCTTTCCTGCTCTTGAAGAAGACAATTATAAACATGATTTTATTCTACTAAATACGGACCTGATATACTTATTAACTAAAACAAAATTTGCTGTATCACTAGATGATACAAGGTATAATTTAAATGGAATATATCTACATACAGATGAGCAGTTTCTGTACTGCGTTGCAACTGATGGGCATCGTTTATCATGTATAAAGAGGCCAAAGCCTGGGAACATCAATGGCGAATTTGGTGTGATCATTCCACGTAAAACTGTTATGGAGATGTTAAAAATATTGGACGATTGTAATGAAATTAATGTAAAACTCTCAGACAGAAAAATCAAGTTTACATGCGGTGAATATATTCTAATATCAAAATTAATAGATGGAACTTTTCCAAATTATAAAGCAGTTATTCCAGCATCTCAAGATAAGCATATGATTATTGAAAGTAAAAAACTTTCAGATGTTATAGATCGAGTTTCCGTTGTTGTATCTGATAAAGTAAAATCTATTAAATTCTCACTACAAGAAAAGCTGCTAACTCTGCATTCAAACTCCCAAGACTGCAGTGATGCAACTGAATCCATAGAAGTGGACTACAATGAAGCCCCTATAGAAATAGGGTTCAACTCGCGTTATTTGCTTGATGTTCTATCTTGCATAAAAAATAAATGTAAGTTTAGCTTAGCCGATGGTAATAGTGCTACAATTATCACTGATGAAGATGATTCAAGTGTATTATATGTAGTGATGCCAATGAGAACTTAAACTCGTCATCTCGCTGCTTGTTAGCGAGATCTGGAGATACTGCGGCGGTATGGCACTTATTTCACTAAGAACGTTACTTTTTATTAAATTAGTAATCTATCTTTGCCAAATACAAGCCAAAAGGCGGCGCGGTAACCCCAGCAGCACTTCTTTTGCATTGGCTTAATATATGTAGCATTTCTTGCGGATTGGTTCTATTTTTTCCAAATTCAACTAAAGTACCCGCAATAATCCTCACTTGGTTATGTAAAAAGGAAATAGCAGATATTTTGATGTGTATATGATTCCCGTTTTGTACTATATCGATATCATCAATTGTTCTTATCGGATTTGCGGCGTGACAATCTTTTGAATGGAAACTTGAAAGGTCATGTTTTCCAAGTAGATGTTTAGCAGCTTCACGCATAATATTTACATCAAGTGGACTAAACACTTGCCATACATAACCTGTCTCCAGAGCGGCAGGAGCATAGCGATTAACTATTCTGTATTCGTAATATCTTTTTTTTGCTGAAAACCGTGCGTGAAACGCATCATCTACAACTTCTACATTGAGCACGACTATAGGAATTGATTTTAAATGATAATTTATTGCATTTCTTATTCTATAAAGCTCAAATTCCTTTTCCATATCAAAATGAGCAACTTGTCCTAAAGCATGAACCCCTGCATCAGTCCTGCCACCACAGTACAAGGCAATTTTCTCACCACTAAAATTAAATATAGCATTTTCTATCTTCTCCTGGATTGAGTTAGCAGAGTGTTGCTGTTTTTGCCAACCAGAGAAATTACTACCATCATATTCTACCGTTATTTTGTATCGCACTGCATTACATCAAGCTCTATCTAAAATAGTCATTTTCTATCTTAACATAATTTATGGTCAAGCCTACAGTGCTGCCACTCCCATAAAGTAGTTCGTCCAATCTTAAATCTTGCTGCCACTGCTTCTCTGCTTTCTCCTTCGTCTAGCTCCTCCATTGCTTTTTTTCTTAAATCATAACTATATGCTGCTGGCATTCAACCTCCTTATCATTATCTATCCTTATCACATCCGGACTTCTATGAAAAGAGCTATAAATCGTGAAAAAGAACTGCTCATTAAGTGCTGTTTGCTTAATAAATTTACTGACATTGGTATGGCTAAATTCGAAATGGCTACATGAATTTATCGTAAATTATTACCGTATAAGGTACGATGCGACAAAGCCATCCCAGTGTCAGCTACTCGGATGACACCGTCATAAAGGAACCAGTGTTAGCTACTTGGATGACAACCATTGTGCTTGAGGCAAAATTGACTATCACTTCTTTTTATAGAGCTTGCTCCAAACTTTGTTGTTAGTTAATACAAAAAACACTGTTAAAATTATAAAATACGCCACTACTTTTAATCCAAGTTTATGCCGGCGCTCTAATTCTGGCTCTGCTGCCCATTGTAAAAAATTTATCACATCATACGCCATATTTTCAACTGTGGCTTGCCTTGCACCATCATATTCCACCATTCCTTCAGAAAGTGGTGGCGCCATAGCTAATCTGCCTGTTGGAAAATACGAATTAAAATATAAATCATTTTCATCGTGTTCGCCGTTTTGATAGCCTGTTAACAATGAATAGACATAATTTGCACCATCATGCCTTGCTTTAATAATTAATGATAAGTCTGGTGGGACTGCACCATTGTTGCTTGCTGCAGCTGCTTCTTTTGTATCAAAAGGCGCAATAAAATAATCCGAAGGTACTCCAGGTCTGTCAAACATTTCACCCAAATCATTCGGACCATCTTTAACTTGATAAGAAGCTGCTATTTGTTTTACATCTTCTTCAGAAAAACCGACATCTTGCAAATTACGAAATGCTACCCTATTCATTGAATGACAAGCAGCACAGACTTCTTTATACACTTTATAGCCACGCTGAATTGACTCTCTATCGAAAGATCCGACAATTCCATCAAATTTCCAGTCTATTTTCTTATTTGGTGATGATTTAAATTCTTCTGCAGATATAAGACTAGATAGAAATAACATGCAGAAGATTGCAAATACATTAGATCCCATGCATAACCACTGTTTTAGTAAATTTCGAATTGATGTCATGCAAGTAGCTGACACTGGAATCCAGCTTATTTCATCACTGACATTATGGTTATCATGCACTCCTAGAATCTGTTGTCCATTGCATGATTTGTAAGTATTTTTATACCTGGATCCCAGTGTCAAGCACTGGGATGACAACGGAAGATAGTGGAATGACACTGTGTGTTGTATACAACGTTCATACAATTGTGTACATGATGCTGGAATCCATTTATTTTTTTTCTGGATCCCAGTGTCAAGCACTGGGATGACAAAAGAGGGCTCTGGGATGACAGAAGAGAGCTCTGGGATGACAGAGAATTTTGTAAGAGATCTGCTTTGAATTGACATCACCTCATCTCCGGCACAGAATCACTTAAGGTTTTTGGTGGTTCTTTTGGCTTTTCATACTTACTAAGCAGTGGTAAAACTATCACAAAGTATGCAAAGTAATAAAGAGTAGATAGCCTACTCATAGTGACGTAAGGCTCTTTTACCTCCTGTCCTCCAAGCCAGGCAAGAAGTACAAAATTTATTGCAAAAACCCAAAAAAATTTCTTAAACACCCGGCGATAAGCACCACTTTTAACTTTTGATTTATCAAGCCAAGGTAACAAAAACCACACTAAAATAGACGCAAACATGGTAAGCACACCAGTAAGTTTATCTGGAATTGAACGTAGCATTGCATAAAAAGGTAAAAAATACCACTCTGGCACTATATGTACCGGAGTGACCATAGAATCAGCTTCTATATAATTGTCTGGATGCCCAAGATAATTGGGAGCATAGAAAACAAATGCGAACAAAACTACAAAAAACAGACCAAAAGTTATGCAATCCTTGACTATATAATAAGGATAGAGAGGGATGGTATCCTTATCTGATTTTACCTCCACTCCACTTGGGTTACCAGAGCCAAACCTATGCAGAGCTATCACATGAAGCATAGCTAAAGCAATAATAACAAAAGGCAGAAGATAATGCAGAGCGAAAAAACGATTAAGTGTTGGGTTATCCACTGAAAAACCACCCCATAACCATATAACTATTTTATTGCCAATTAAAGGTATAGCAGAAAATAAGTTGGTTATAACTGTTGCACCCCAGAAACTCATTTGTCCCCAAGGCAATACATATCCCATAAAGGCAGTTGCCATCATTGCAAAAAACATAAATATTCCAATAAACCACACCATCTCTCTCGGTCTTTTATAAGATCCGTAATATAATCCACGCATTATATGAACATAGACTACCATAAAGAAGAGCGATGCTCCAACAGCGTGAGTGTAGCGTATTAACCACCCGTAATTCACATCTCGCATTATGCGCTCTACACTATTAAACGCATAATCAACATGCGGAGTGTAGTGCATAGCAAGAAATATACCTGTTATTATTTGTAAAATCAGCGCTATACCAGCCAAAGAGCCAAAGTTCCAAGCATAATTTAAGTTTTTTGGCACTTGGTAAGAAGCAGCGTGTCTTAGAAAAGAAAATATAGGCAATCTATATTCCATCCATCCTAATATGCCTTTTTCTTCTTTTATTGTTTCTTTTTTGTTATCTTCCTGCATAACTTAAACCTTTCTGAACACATGTCCATTGCTACTTTTATCTTATTTTTTTATTGTAGCAACTTATCCTTTACGCACAAATAAAAACTTTAAAGCAATATTAATTACCTCTTCAGCAACCTGTCACGTGCTGCGTTTAATTTTTGTGCAAAATATTCCGAGCCTCCTTTATCTGGGTGAACTAATTTCATTAAATTTTGATATGCTTTATTGATTTCATTTTGGTTCGCTCCAGAATCTATTCCTAGCACTTTAAATGCTCCATCTCTGAACATGTTACTACTACCAGACCAGTATGATTTTGTCTTGTAAATTTATTCAACAACCCTATTCTAACTATATAATGAAAGATTATCTACAAAGTGTTTATGAAGATGGTATGAAAATCCAACTATCTAAAGTCAACAAATATTTATTAGTTTTACTGATTACTGTCTCAGCATTTCTCATATCTGGGCAAGTATCCAGTTCAAGCAATATCGAGAATGATTTTCAAGATTTACAAGAAAAATTACCATTACTGAAAGATCAGGATTTGTTATTTTTAGATCCAGCTTCAGCTTTAAATTATGGTGATAGGGCAGGTAAAAAAGTGTTAATGGTTATAGTTCACCATACTGAAACATCAACACCAAAAGGTACAAAAGATACGCTGAATGCTAGAGGATTGTCAGTTCATTTTATTGTCGATAGGGATGGCAGCATCACCTTAATGGTTCCATTAGAGAAAGAAGCATGGCATGCTGGTATTAGTTATGCAAGAGTTAAGGTAGATGGTAAGCTTGAAGAGTTACAGAAGCTTAACAACTATTCTGTAGGTATTGAAATTGTAAACACAGGACTTGAGCCTTTTCCGGAAGAGCAAATGAGATCTGTTAAAGAGCTGATTTTATACCTTATGGAGCGTTTTAAAATTAAAAGGGATATGATATTTAGTCATTCTGAAATAGGAACTATAGTGTATGATCCAGAGCTTGGCTATACAATGCGTAAACCAGATCCACACAAATTGTTTGATTGGGAGTTATTAGAGAAAAATGAAATTGGATTGCACATAAGTGACAGAATAAACCCTAAAGATGCTAAACACAAAATGGGCAAAACATTGTATAAAGCAGGTGATAGAAATGAAGGTATTTTGAAATTAAAACAAAGGCTGAACAGATTTTTCTATAAGATAGAACCTTGGAATGATAAGAAAGGTAATGTAATTTTTCCTGATAATAATGCTGATTACTCAGATGAGTTTGATGAGAATTTTGTATGGGTTATTTATCAGTTTTCAATACATAATTTACCAAGAGAAATTAGAAAAGATCTACCTCTTAAACTAGAACAAGCAGATATATTTCCTGAATTCTTTAGTGAATATAGTCATGGCATTTCTTCTAGTTATCTAATCTTTAGTGAAAAAATTAAATCGACTCTACAACCATGTTTAAGCAAAGTAGATTATGAGAATTTATTATCTTCTCTTGCACAATATGAGAATAACATTTCTCCTGATGCATCTACCACTTTAATGTACAAAATTAAGTTATACTATGATTCTTATTTAAGATATCGCATATGGTCTTCACTCTATAAACCATTTAAGCTTAATGTATTGGAAGAGTTAGAGATTTTAAAGAGTGGAGTGTTATCTTTAAAATCACTAGATAGCTCTAAAGCTGCAGAAGTTTCCAGTTTAATTGATAGCTTTAAAGTAGATATTTCTTTAGAATTTCAGGGTTTTGAAAAACAGTGGTTTCAGGAGTTTAAGAATGCTTGGAGACAAGAATTTATACCTTCCCTGGAAGAACAGATAACATGGACTGCACTACATGAAGCAATATTGGAGTATTTAGAAAAAGCAAAAGAAGAAATTCGTTAAACGAAAACTTTTTTTAAGATCACTTTTTTAACAATTTATCACGTGCCGCATTTAGCTTTTGCGCAAAATATTCCGAGCCTCCCTTATCTGGGTGAACTAATTTCATTAAATTTTGATATGCTTTATTGATTTCATTTTGACTTGCCTCAGGATTCAGCCCCAGTATCTTTAATGCTTCATCCTCGGACATGTTATCACCAGTGTAATTTTCAGTACAACTTCTACTGCTATTAAATTCGTTCAAAAACTTACTCAATATAGAGTTCATCATGAAACTCATATTATTTTTTTTTGTCAGGAAAAGAAAAAATACAACAACGCTAGGCAAGACAAATGTAATTACTATGAATACTAAAAAAAGAAAAAAGATGAATGACATGTATATTTTTTTATCATTTTATGATTAAATAGTAACAATTATAATTGTCATGGTAAATAACATGTTCATCCAGATTGAAGAAACACCAAACCCAAATACGCTAAAATTCCTTCCTGGATTTGAAATTTTAAACGAAGCAGAAACGGCTGATTTTTCAAATGCAAATGAGATAAAAAATTCTAAACTAGCAGCAAATCTTTTTCAAATAGAACATGTGGTAAGAGTGTTTTTTGGTCATGATTTTATTTCAGTAACAAAATTGGGTGGAATTAATTGGGATACATTAAAAGTAGAAATTTTAACTACAATCATGGATCACTTTACTTCAGGTGGAAAAGCACTAGATAAAGAAGGAGTAAATGATAATAATATACCGGATGAAGAATTTTTCGATGAGAATGATATAGAAATTGTAAATAGAATAAAAGAATTGATGGAAAGTTATATCAAACCTGCAGTTGCTCAAGATGGTGGCGATATCAAATTTCGTGGCTATAAAGATGGAATAGTTTATGTTGAGTTGCAAGGAGCTTGCTCTGGATGCCCAAGTGCTGCAATTACTTTAAAGCAAGGAGTGCAAAATATGCTGAGCTACCACATACCAGAGATTGCAGGTATAGAGACCACACTATGACTAATCAAACGGTTAGAGGAACAAAAGATCTCCTGTTTGATGAATGGTACAAGTTTAAATACATAGAGCAAACAGCAAACAGAATCTCAAGTTTATACGGCTTTTTGCCCGCCCAAACTCCAATATTTGAATACACGGAGGTTTTTACAAAAACCTTAGGTGATAGCTCAGATATCATCACTAAAGAGATGTATAGCTTCAATGATAAAGGGGGAAAGAGCATAACTTTACGTCCTGAGTTCACTGCAGCGATTGTCAGGCTACTCATTGAAAAAAAACTGCAAACACCGATAAAATTATTCTCAACAGGACCTGCATTTCGCTATGAAAGACCGCAAAAGGGAAGACAAAGGCAATTTCATCAGATAAATTTTGAGGTTTTTGGCATAGAAGATCCAAAAGCTGATATTGAATTGATATCACTCGCTCAGCACTTACTAACTGAATTTGGCATCAATAAAAATGTAAAGCTGGAAATCAACTCTTTAGGTGATGGTGAAACAATAACTAAATATAGAGAAGCTTTGATCTTATACTTTACAAAGTATCAAAATGATCTATCAGAAGATAGCAAAAATAGGTTGATCAAAAACCCACTCAGAATACTGGATTCCAAGGACGAGAAAGATAAATCAATAATTTCTGATGCGCCCAAAATCAGCAATTATTATACGAAAGAGTCCTCAGATTTCTTTGAACAAATACTAAATGGATTAACAATTCTCGATATACCTTATACCGTAAACAATAAACTAGTTCGAGGTTTGGATTATTATTGCCACACAGTGTTTGAGTTTGTTACAGAGGATTTAGGTGCACAAGGGGCAGTTTTTGCCGGTGGAAGATACGATAATTTAGTATCTTCAGTAGGTGGAAAACACACTCCAGCAATAGGATTTGCATGGGGTATTGAGCGCATAATGGAGTTAATCAATTATTCTACGAAAGAAGAGCGACCTATTTACCTAATTCCAATCGGTAGAGAGGCTGAAAAACATGCTTTAACACTTGCAAATGAATTGCGCAGAAATGGTTTATATGTAATCTATGAATATAGCGGAACGCTCAGAACCCGAATGAAAAAAGCAAATCAAGCAAATGCTAAAGCTGCTTTAATCTTTGGCTATGAAGAATTGAGTAGTAAAACTTTAAAGATTAAAAACATGGATACAGGTGAAGAAAAAATAACTGCTCGCGATAACACAATAGAAAATATCTATTAGGAGCAATGCAAATGTTTTTCTCAGTCAGCTATAGAAGAAAATTCGTCTGCACAAGAATTTCTCATAGTATTCAATGTATCATAATCTGTAAAATCTAATTTTACCGGTGTAATAGTAATAAATCCTTCTTTTATTTTATTTATACTACCACTGCCTGAGTGCTCTCGAGACCAATTTAAGCTAAAAGAGCCATTCGAATTTTCAGTAAAAGTTAAATCCCCATCAATGTTATATTCACCTTGTTCAGCAAATTCTACTCCTTTTACTTTTTCCGTAGCAGGAAAATTTACACTCATCACTATGTTTTTAGGCCAACCAACCTTAACTAGCTTGGCAATAACCTTTGGTGCAAAAACCTTTGTATTGTGCCAGTCTATTTTATCATGATAAACTTGGCTTAGCGCAATAGAAGGTATAGACCTTGCAGCACCTTCCATTACAGCACCAATTGTTCCTGAATAACAAATATCGTCCCCGACATTTGATCCAATATTTACTCCGGACAATATTAAGTCTGGTTTTTTATTCATAACTTTATTTAGCGCAATAATGACACAATCTGCAGGAGTACCAGACACACTAAATTCCCTTTCACTATGTTGTTTTATTCCAATAGATTGTTTCACTGGATAATCAAGAGATCTTGCAGCTCCGCTTCTATCAGTATCTGGTGCCACTATCCATATTTCTGACGCAAAATTCCGTGCAACCTCTTTGAGTAATTTTATTCCTTCACTTCCAAAACCATCATCGTTTGCTATTAATATTATCATATACAATGTTCAGCTATACAGCTCCAAATTATGTAAACCACTGGCTGTAAATAAACTCATGAGGCTTTAAGTTTCTTTGCATAACTGCGAACTGTAACAAAGAACCTGCTGTAAATCAATAGATTTCTTGCACAGGCCATAACTGTCATTACAATAGAAACGAAAAAACTTACTTGACAAACTCCGCCAGCGCCCTTATCATGAAACTGAAGCTATTGTATTTGCTTTCGCCAATCTGCAGATTAAAAGGTAAGGATTACTTAATGTATCGGCGTCTTATGTTCAATTTTTTGCAGTATATAGGTACTGTATGTCTTTACAAAACTTCATCTACATCTGGATTTTTATCTAAATAAGCTGAACGCGCTTATAAAGCGTTACAAGACATCAAAAAATGCCAATACTCGAC
>NZ_JAPQLF010000133.1:11958-19027 GCF_028982105.1 Wolbachia endosymbiont of Drosophila bicornuta
TTCTTTGTCTTTTTTTCTGCTTAGTAAACTTCTTAAACATTTGCAGCGTAAGTTAGTTGCAATTAAAAGCAGCTTAATCTTGCTTGTCAAGCGTTTAAAACATAAAAAACGCCAATATTTTAAAGCGGATAATAACCCCAGGGTTTCTTTTGCCTTTTTTTTCATTTGGTAAATTTTTTAAATATTTATGGCTAAAGATTGCACGAATGTTGCAATTACAAAAACGATTTCTACTAGGGTATCACGCACTGGGATGACACCATTCTTTTTCCTGGATCCAAGTAGTCAGGGCACTGGGATGACAGCTACCCTGACAATCGTCACCCCGCTGCTTGTTAGCGGATACCGCGGCGTTATGACGTAGAAGTTATACTTTTATGCTTACCAACTTAATAAAATTCCTGGATTCCAGTGTCAGCTACTTTCATGACACCAACAGTTGATATTGGTTTGTTGCTTTGCTAGCCAACTACTAGCTATGCCTCAAGTTTCCTATTCAAAATTTTCAATATCAAATCCAATTCATTTGGATTATCATACCGTATCATAACTTTACCCTTAGAATTGTTGTCATTAATTTTGATCTTTAAACCAAGTTGAGAAGATATAGCGCCTTCTATTACTGTCATATCTTGATTTCTAGTATATCTCTTCTCTTTTTGATTGTTGTTTTGATGTAGGTCCTTTATCAGTTTTTCAGTTTGTCTAACGCTTAAGCCCTGAGAAACTATTTTTTCTGCAATACTTTCCGCATTTTCAACATTAATCAACGCTCTTGCATGACCCATAGACAATTTTTTCTCATTGATCATTGTTTTCACCCTATCAGGGAGCAACAACATCCGAATCATATTGGTTATGTGGCTGCGGCTTTTGCCTATAGCTGAAGCTAATTCCTCATGTGCATAGAAAAACTCATCTATCAGTTTTCTGTAAGCTTCACCTTCCTCTATTGGATTAATATCTTGCCTTTGTATGTTTTCAATAATGGATACTTCCAAGCATTCCTTGTCGCTCAGATCTTTTATGATAACCTGTGCACTATCAAGATTTGCAATCTTGCTTGCTCGCCAACGACGTTCTCCAGCTATTATTTCATAACCATCATCATTTGAATCTTTGCGTACCACGATAGGCTGTATAATGCCACTTTTCTTTATCGAATTTGCAAGTTCTCTTAATGACTCCTCGTCAAAATGTTTCCTCGGTTGAAATTTGCTTGGGTGCAGTAATGAAATAGGCAAATGCCCTTGTCGATCTTCTTTATTATCATAATTATCGCCTATGAGGCCGGCAAGACCTCTGCCGAGGCGTCTATCATCCTTCATACTACGCCCTCGCTTACTAGTTTCTTCTCCTTACAACTGCTCGCGTGCTTTTTTAAAATTTCCCTTGCCAAACTTATATATGCTTCTGCACCAGGACACTTAAGATCATACACAATAGCGGGTTTTCCATGAGAAGGCGCTTCTGATAACCGTACGTTACGTGGAATAACAGTCTCATACAATGGGATGATAGTTTTGTATACTTTATCATTTAAATACTGGCAAATATCGTTTTTAATCTGTTCACTGAGTTTGTTGCGCCTGTCATACATTGTTAACACTATCCCTTCTATTGCCAAAAAAGGGTTTAGGTTATTTCTTTTTATCAGCTCTACAGTTTTAACTAAATGGCTTAATCCCTCCAAAGCAAAAAATTCACACTGAAGAGGGACAATAATAGAATTAGCAGCAGTCAAAGCATTTATGGTTAGAAGCCCAAGTGATGGAGGGCAATCGATGATTATATACTCATAATTATCGCGTATCTTCTCTAATGCGCTTTTTAGCACAAATTTTCCTCGCTCAAGTTGCGATAATTCAATTTCTGCAGCTGATAAATCAACTACTGACGAAATTAGTGATAAATTTGGAATTTCCTTTATATTGAAAATTGCCGATTCTATCAATTTATTTTCGCTGCTTAGTAGTATTTTGTATATATTTTTTTCTTCCCTACTACGATAAGAAATCCCGAGCCCGGTGCTAGCATTTCCTTGAGGATCAAGATCTACCAATAAAGTGCTTTTTCCCACAGCAGCAAAGGCTGTCGATAAATTTATACTAGTTGTGGTTTTGCCAACTCCACCCTTTTGATTTACTATTGCAATAATCTTGCTCACGCCTTTTATCTTATGTATAAAATAATTCTATTGTATATATGCAAGAAACTTTTGCATTAGAAAATTTTTTTGTTGTTAACCACACTAAAATTAGACTGTCTTTTTTGCTTTGTGTAACACACTTTGAACCTTGTTTCCTAATTCATTCAGAGTGAATGGTTTTGGCAAAAAGTGAAAATCTTCTATATTGATGTCATCACTCTTTAAAAAAGCATCTTCTGCATACCCAGAAATAAAAATAACGTTGATATTTGGCCTATGGATCAATGCTTCTTTAACTATTTCTGGGCCGCTCACCTCTGGCATGATTACATCAGTGATTATAAGATCTATGTGTTGACTTTTTTTACTGATTATTTCTAGCGCCTCGCTGCCTATGCTTGCTTCTATTACATCAAATCCTTTCCTTTTTAGTGCTTTAGCAATGAATTCCCTTACTGAATCTTCATCTTCAATCAATAAAATTATACCATTACCTTTAATTTCACTTACTACAGGTCTTTCTATTTCTTCACTATCTTCCTCTCTCAGATTTTCATCTGATATGTAAACCATGGGCAAAAATATGCTAAATTTAGTTCCATGATTTACTTTGCTAGCAACATAGATGTATCCTTCAGTTTGTTTAATAATGCCATATACAGTAGAGAGGCCAAGACCTGTACCAGAGGTAATATCTTTGGTAGAAAAAAATGGGTCAAATACCTTTCCAATTGTATCACTTGTCATTCCACATCCAGTATCAATTACTTCAATCACAACATAATTTCCATGTTCGATCGTTTCCTTGTCTGGAGAAAACATATCCTGAGGTGTAGAATTTAATGAGTCAATCTTTTGATTAAAGGTTCGTATAGTTAATTCTCCGCCCTTTTCCATAGCAGCACTAGCATTGACTGCTAAGTTAAGTATAACTTGCTCTAATTGCCCTTGATCAGCCCTAACAGCACCCAAGTCTCTACCATAATAAATATTAAATTTTATATTTTCACCTATTAATCTTTTTATCATTTCATAAAGATTAGCTATAGTATTATTTACATCAATAATTTTTGGCTGCAAGGTCTGTCTTCTTGAGAAAGCAAGCAATTGTCTTACTAAATTTGATCCACGCTTTGCATTTTGCTGTATCTGTATTATATCTCCAAAAGATGCGTCACCAGCTGAGTGTTGGAGTAAAAGCAAATCGCAAAATCCTATTATCCAAGTCAATATATTGTTGAAATCATGCGCAATACCACCTGCTAACTGCCCTATAGCTTGCATCTTTTGATAATGCTCAAGCTTTATCTCTAGGTTTTTGTGTTCAGTATTGTCAATAAAATAACAAAGTATGAAGATCATTTTATTATGAAGAAACTTATTGAAATATATTTTTATGTTATTACCGCCGTTGAGCTGTACATCAAAAGACGCATTATTTATTCTATTACTCGAAAAATATTCACGTATTTTCACATGATAACTATCCAATATCAACGTAAAGATTGAATTATTATCTGACCCTGCAAGCTTTATTAGTGCAGTATTTTTCTTTACAAAGTTGCCGTTTATGTCACATTGTGCGATAGCAATTGATGAATTTGCAAAACAAGGGTGTAATTGATAATCAACAATATTTGATTCGGTTGGTGTTATAAAGCCATATATATAGCTATGGTTGTATTTATCACAAAATATAGCAGTGCTCATATAAGCCTTGAATGGAATACCACTTATAGTAAAAAACAAAATTTCATTATCGGTTGTTGTATTGTTATATTTAGATTGAGATATAAAATCACTGATTGAGCTACCTTTTTCCAGTTTTTTTAGTTCAAATATGTCTAAAAATCTTTTATTTACAGATAAAATCACCCCTTTGGCATTTGCAATGTAAGTTCCTATGCTGTGTTTTTCTATTAACTCTTCATATATCTGCTCCTTGTTTATCTGTGTTGCTTTTAATACAAAATACCCATCTGGCCTTGCTATTGGCACTAATGATAAATTTAAAATCTTATTACTATTTATAGCAATTTGGGGATTATCTGGTATCGGCTCAAAGAGCAAAAGAAAGTTAGATACTCTATTCTTCTTGTTTAAGGAAATGCATACCTGTACAGAAGAGTTATTTTTTAGTGCATGATAGAGTACTTTTTTGTCTGCTTCTGAAACATCTCCTATTTCAAGAATCTTATCTAACGTAATGTCATCATCTATATGATCTTTAAACCTTTCGTAGAACCTTGCATCAGCATAAATAATACCTTCATCTTTATGTAAAATAAGGCAAAATTCTGTATTATGATTTAGTGCATTTGCAAATATTGCATTTTGAAATTCTATAGTATTAAGTAGGTATCTGTAGCGTTTTACATTATACATCATAAGGAGAGTTGTTAGAATGCTAACTAATAAATTAATTTCTATATTAATATGCTGACTATATATATCAAAAAAGTAGAGTATCGATATTGCTACTGGAGGTAAGAGCATAATAACTGCCATCACAACAATTGACATTCCATAATTTCTTAGTATGAAGTCAACCCTGTTCTCTTTTTTGTTATCTATGTATCTTTTATTCATTATTGTTACTTGGCATTGTTGTACATACGAAAATGTTCTATTATATTGATTTAATTATTATAGATTTATTAACGTCTTTGATAGATAATTATCATCCAAATCTAATTAAGTTCCTTAAATATCAGATATAACAATGTTAATAAGCTAGCAAGAGGATATTATGGAAAAACAAAAAACACAAGCATTTAAATGGTTCTGTGCACTAAGAGATAAGATCATAGAATCTTTCTTATTAATTGAAAAACAATCATCCGCAGAGCCAAAGATCGAAAAGAGAAAGTGGGATCGCCCAGGTGGTGGAGGTGGTGAATCTAGAATTATTTTTGGTAATGTTTTTGAAAAAGTTGGAGTAAACGTTTCAAAAGTACACGGAAAATTTGCAGATTCAGCCATTAATGAAATTCCTGGTGCAAGTGAAAGTAACGGAGAGTTCTGGGCAAGCGGTATATCTTTAGTGTCTCATATGCAATCGCCCCTTATCCCTGCAGCACATATGAACACAAGGCTGATATATACTTCAAAACAATGGTTTGGTGGAGGAATGGATTTTACGCCAATATATAGAAATGAAGAAGATTGCAGGTATATTCATGAATCAATCAAAATGACATGTGATAGATTTGACACCGGATATTATCCAAAATTTAAAGAGCAATGTGACAATTATTTTTTCTTACAACACAGAAAAGAGCCACGTGGCATTGGTGGTATTTTCTATGATAATCTGAGTTCTGGTAATTGGGAAAATGATTTTGAGTTCACAAAAGCAGTAGGTGAAGCCTTTTTGGAAATTTATTCGCACGTCATACGTAAACATATGCAAAAATCTTGGACAAAAGAACAACGAGAAAATCAATTAATAAAACGTGGCAGATATGTAGAATTCAATCTGTTATACGATCGTGGCACAAGGTTTGGTTTAATGACTGACGGCAATCCAGATGCAATTATGATGTCAATGCCACCACTTGTTAAGTGGTTATAGAGAGCTGCTATTAGTAGAAAATAAATCATCATAGTTTAAAATTGTACCATGGTAGTGAGCTTTTATATAGGGGGTATAATCATGGGCATAATAGATAATTTTTTAATTAAATCTGTCAAAAACAATGACATAAAAGGTGTTAAACTGACTCTAATTCTCTATGATGCATTAAATAGTTTTAGAAAATTCTTTTCAAAGACTATGTCTCTCAAGAATACAGGATCATTTGATATAAATAATAATCAAGCTTTAAATCAGGCTTTAGGACATGCTACAGATCACAAAATAATGGAATTGCTGATTAATCGTGGAGCTGATATCCACTCAATAGATGAGAATGGAAAGAATGTTATAATTCGTGTTATTGAGAGTTTAGCAGAATCAAAAAATCTAAAATTGGATAGTGAGAAAAACTTACCAGCAGAGATAATTCTTCACCCCACAGTTTCCTTTTTACTAGGAAAAGGCGCAGAGTATTATTCTACAGATGATTTGAATGTTGAAGCTATACAACAAAAACCTCCTAGAACCTCTGAATATGAGCCAATAACTATGTACGCTGAGGTGAACAACAATGTAATACCACCTCAAAAACCTTCTAGAACTTTTGAGTATAAGCCAAAGAGCACTAATTATGATGCTTTGCCTTCAAAAGAGCCAATTTACGCTGAGGTGTATGATGCTAAGGTTAGTAACTCATTAGGGGAGAATGGTTATTTGAGTGTATCAGAAGAATCTATTTATGCTGAAATATATGATTCACATAAAAAATCCACTGAAAATTTATCATTGGAAGATAGTGGTTATTTGAGTATATCAGAAGAACCTATTTATTGCACTATAGATGATCTTTCAGAACAAAAAAGCCTACTAGCCTAAAACAGAAAGAGCCAGAACAGTCGTCAGAACCTATTTATGCTAGGGTAGATTTGTCCAAGAAAAGAGCAGAAAGAAAAGCAAAAGACATAAAAGCTAATTCTGGAACTTGCCATGGGTTAGTGCAAGATAAAGTGAATGATTGGCAAGTGAAGCTAAATGAGCTAAGTGCTAATAAGTCGATAAGTCAGCAACAGACTAATGATCAAAAAATTAAGACCAAGGCTGGCTTTAGTGTAGAAGAAATAAGGCAGAAATATGAGCGTAGAGATTCTGGCTACGATTCTGGCTATGATTCCGATACAAAAGTTGAACAACAATTAGAATTAGCTCCTAAATCTGAGATAGGTTCAGTGAGTATTGAGCATGGAGTAATAGGAGGCTGTCGATATAAGCATACGCGTCAAGTTAAGGAAATAAAGGTATGAAAGAGATAGAATAATAAGGTATAAGTTCTCCCAGATATATAG
>NZ_JAPQLF010000134.1:0-2677 GCF_028982105.1 Wolbachia endosymbiont of Drosophila bicornuta
GGGTTGGTGCAGAAATTTTGTATCTGCCGCCTTATTCTCCAGATTTCAACAAAATTGAGCATCATTGGTTTGCTATAAAAAACAGAGCCAGGAAAGACATTCCTCTATTCGAATCCTTTCGTCGTGCTGTTGATTCTGCCTTCCTATGACCTGTTCGGACTATTATGAGAAATGCTATAACCGTGAAAGGTTACGTGTAATGCTTCTTCACATAATTATCAATAATTGCCTTAAATTCTTCAGAGACATTATCACCTTGTAAAGTTTTGAAATATTTGCCGTTTTTGTAGACTGCTGAAACAGGTTTTTCTCCATATCCAGGTAAGCTGATTCCCAAATTTGCGTGTTTGCTTTCTCCAGGACCATTTACTATGCATCCCATAACAGCAATGTTCATATGCTCTACACCTGGATTTTTTTTCTTCCACATCGGCATATGAGTTTTTATATAGCCATTCACCTCTTCAGTTAATATACGAAAACGATCGCTACTCGTGCGCCCACAACCAGGACATGAATTAACCTGAGGGTTAAAGTGTCGCAAGCCTATAGACTGCAATATTTCCTGACACACCACCACTTCATTAGTACGCGATTCACCAGGACGTTGAGTCAAAGAAGCCCGTATTGTATCTCCAATGCCATTTTGCAATAAATAAGTAAGCCCTGCTGCGGTATTTACCACACCTTTATTGCCCATACCAGCCTCAGTTAAACCCAAATGCAGCGCATAATTGGAAGATTTTGCAAGTGCCATATAAACTAAAATTAAATCTTGTACTTTGCTAACTTTACATGAAATGATTATTTTGTTTGAATTTAGACCAATTTCTTCAGCTTTTTTTGCACTATCAAGAGCAGACATTACAAGTGCTTTGCGCAGTATAACCTCAGAAGGCCTTGAATTACTAAGCGAAGAGTTTTCATCCATCAATTTTTGCAAAAGGTATTTATCAAGACTACCCCAATTTACCCCAATTCTAACCGGAAGATCGTGCATTATTGCATACTCTATAACCCTTTCAAACTTCTCATCACGTTTGTTGCCAAAACCTATATTGCCTGGGTTTATCCTAATTTTACCCAGCATTTTGATGTTGTCTGGATAATCTTGAACTAATTTATCTAGCTCATACTGACCACAGCCTACCAATATTTTACCGTCAAAACCTTCTTTATTTATCTCTTCTACTATATAAGGTATGGCTCTTGCTACCTCCTCTGAGTTCAAGGCAATTCGCACCAATTCTGAACCTGTACGCGCTAGTTCTGTTATTTCTTTTGCATAATGTTTTGCGCTACTTTTTATATTATCAGAATCTATATGCACACCAAGCGCCATAGATTGTACAACTACAGGATTATTTCCGCCTATCTTTACTTTTCCAACTTCTACAACATGAGTTTTGTGCCTGGAAATCTGCGATAATTCATATGCATTATCATTCAATATCAGGTCTTTATCTAGCATATTATTAATGGCCAATATTGTGATACTATTTTACTGTGTCAGCTACACTGCCAAATGAACTTGAACCATTCAAACTATAAGCATCTACGTTATCCAAATTAGCAATAGAATCATGTGAGCACGTTCTTCTTGATGGAGTTTCTTTTATAGTGACATTTATAGGAGAAACTTTCTTTTCTCGTGTTGAAGTAACTTTCTTCTCTTCTTGTTGTTCACTTTCATGCTGCTTATTTTCATACTGGAAAACTGACTCTTGATCTATAAATACAGCACCCCTTAAACGTGCGATATTAATACCATGCTGATTTATCATAGTGCTCTCTTCATCGTCGACTATGCAAGCTTCCATGTCATTTGTGTCATTATCAAGAGTAGCAATTTTTTTCTCTTTTAATTTTTTGATTAGATCTTCTTTATTTATAGCTCGATCTTGTAATTTTTTTTTCTTGAGCAATTCCCTACGCTTCTCATACAGTTTATATGACTCAGCAAAATCCTCATCTGTATGAAAGTTTGCACCACCAGGGTTACCAGGAGGTATGTATCTCTTACTGAGCTTAGATTTAGCTTCAGCACTATGCACAGTAAAAAAGCTAGAAACCAAAAACATTAATATAAATAAAATTTTAGAAAAAACCCTAAGCATATGGTGCTATAGTAAATATCGTGTTTTAAAAGATAGCAATTAACAAACTTTAAGTAAACCAGAATCTTTACTAACTTTACAATACAAATATTTTTCTAAAAAGTGATATGTTTGCTATCAAAAAAACCTACGCAGACTAAGAGAAGAGTAAGGTGTTACAAGTTGCGTAACACCTTTTCAAGAAAAGTGTTATGCAGCTATATGTTTGCAACTTTTAAGTTATTCTGTAGTTTTTCAGTACCATCGGTAGTATCTACATTACTAAGTTTTGCGTCTGGCGTATCTTTAGATAAGTCGTTTTTCTTCTCTTTATCAAGCTTAACTCCCTGATAGATACAGAATGCAACAAAACTAGTTATTGCTATTGCGGCAACAGCACTGACTATGATACAAATTGCCATTATTTTTTGTTGATCTGCTACTGCCTCTGCAAGTGTTTCCACTTTTTCTTGCAGGCCGTTTAAGTGCTCTTGCATAGCTTGAAACTGCTTAGTATAGCACTTCTCGCAATAGTCCGAATAGGATAAGATATGTGCTTATGGCTATGGTAGAGCAGTAGC
>NZ_JAPQLF010000134.1:2727-8344 GCF_028982105.1 Wolbachia endosymbiont of Drosophila bicornuta
TCTGTTCGGATTATTGTAAAAAGAGCTATAAATCATTCTTGCAACGCATTACGATAAGTAAAGAAAACACCTCCATGCACACTGGGGACAGGTGGTGCAACTTTGTGAATAGTTACGCCTATAGAAGAAATAATAAGCTTTTTTTGCATCACAAGGTTATTAATGGTCCTGTATATATCATGAGTTATAACACTTCTCGCAATAGTCCGAATAGGATAAGATATGTGCTTATGGCTATGGTAGAGCAGTAGCATATTATGATCTGTTCGGATTATTGTAAAAAGAGCTATATATAAAGCAAACACAATACTTAGTGATGTTGAAAGCACTCAGCTTTGTGGTTTAGAACGAAGTTAAAGTTTTGATTTCTTCTCCAGGCCCTGCTGAAAATTTTTGTACATGTTAAAAACATCTTGATAATTGAGGTGAGTGTAAATTTGAGTAGTTTCCAGGCTTGAGTGACCAAGCAGTTGTTGTATTGATCTTATGTCAATATCTTCCTGAAGCAAATGAGTAGCAAAACTATGGCGAAATGCATGTGGAGATAAAATTTCTGGTAAATTTAACATCCTCCTTATTTTTTGCAAACGATTGGCCACATAAGTTCTTCCCAATTTTTTTCCTCTTACTCCCAAAAAAAGATATTGTGCTTCATCATTAATGCCAAGATAAGGACAGGCTTTTACATATTCCTGTATACATTTTTTTACTACCGGAAGAATGAATACCTGCCTTTGTTTATCTCCCTTACCTGTTACTATTAAACTTTCATTGTTAATATCACTAACCCTAAGGTTCAACGCTTCACTGATTCTTAAGGCTGTACCATATAGCAGGACGATAATCGCAATTTCTCTTTTTACCACCCAAGGTTCACCCAGGTCGGATAGTTTCGTTTCTTTCAATAAAGTTTTTATATTAGGTATTGATAATGCTTTGGGCAGAGTTCTTCTCTGAATTGGCCTTGATAAGGAAAATACAGCTTCATTGTCTATATTGTGGTTATTTTTTATGTACTTGAAGAAATTTCTGATTACTGAGAGTGCTCGAGTGTTGGATCTTGCGTTTACACCTCTTGCGTAACGAGAGGTAAGCCAACTTCTTAACTCAGGTATGCTTAAATTTTTCAGAGTACCAACATTTACTTCTCCACCAATGTGAGTATTTAGGAAACTTATAAGATCCTTCAAGTCCCTCATGTATGATTCCAAAGTGTTTGGTGAATAAGATCTGTTGCACCTCAGCCACTCATACCATTTTTCAATGATTGAACCGAGGTCCACAATTATTTTTTAAAGAAAGCATCGATGCACGCATCTCGAAAGGCTTCATTTATATCAGGATGAGAGTGACAAATTCTGTATATATCCTCTGCTGCTGCGCCATATGCCATTGCAACCGCTGCTTCGTTGATTAGCGTGTCAGCGTATGCTCCTATGATATGCACACCTAGTATTGTATCTGCCCTGCTACAAGTCAGCACTTTCACGAATCCTTCAGCATCATCAGTTATTTTTGCTCTGCCGTTTGCAGCAAATTGACATTTACCAACTTTGTACTTACGGCCAACACTTTTCAACTCCTCTTCAGTTTTACCGATTGAAGAAACCGCAGGGTGAGTGTAAATGACAGATGGTATGATTCCATAATCAACGTGAGGTGACTGTCCTGCTATTATCTCTGCAACTGCGACTCCTTCTTCCTCTGCTTTATGAGCAAGCATTGCTCCACCGATCACATCACCAATAGCAAATATTCCTTTCACATTAGTTTCATATCTGTTGTTAACTTGAACGAAACCGCGATTATCTTTTTCTATTTTTTCATCAATACCAAGATTCTCAGTGCATGGTTTGCGTCCTGCTGCCACCAATACCTTATCCGCCTCTATAGTGTTTGTTTGATTATCTTTTACAGAGCAAACTTTCACACTCAAAGAATTACTACTTTGTTTTATCTCCTCAACTTTAGTGCTAAGTAAAAATTTTATTCCTTGTTTTTGTAGACTAGAAAGTAGAGACTTACTTAATTCTCCATCCATTGCTGCAGCGATTCTGTCAAAAAATTCTACTACAGTGACTTCAGACCCTAGCCTCCTCCATAAAGAAGACATTTCAAGCCCTATTGCCCCAGCTCCGATTACGACAAGTTTTTTTGGTACTTCGGTTAAAGATAGTGCACCGGTGGAAGAAATAATGTCTTTCTCATCGATATTAATTCCTGGCAAAGAAATAACGTCAGAACCGGTTGCAATTACTATATTTTTTGTCTTCAGCACCTTACCTTCAACTGAAACTTCAAGATTACCTTGGTCAAAAGAAGCAAGCCCATTGATTTTAGTGATTTTGTGAAGGTTAAACAGATATTCTATACCTTTTCCAAGTTCCTGAACTCTGGCGTCCTTATAACCTAGCATTTCTTTTAAATCGAAACTTGCGTCCTTAATTTTTATGCCAAGCTTCGACAGATCATTTTTCGTGTGAGCATACTGATAGGAAGAATGGAGCAATGCTTTGGAGGGTATGCACCCAACTCTGAGGCATGTGCCACCAAAAATGCTATTTTTATCTATACAGGCAACTTTCAATCCAAGTTTTGCAGCAGCGATAGCGCACTTATAGCCTCCTGGCCCACCACCTATAACAATTAAATCATAATCAGTCATAAAAAACAAACCTATTTTCTAAAGAATAAACACCTTTTCCCTCAGTTGTTACATATATCTTATTGCGAGTAAACACTGGAGTGTGAAACACATTACCAGGTACTTTTACTACCTTTCCTGCACTTTCAGATCCCTGAAAAGCAAACATTGAACTTTTATTGCTTGTCACCCACAGTGTATGGGCATGCATAATTGGAGCAAATAGTTGCGTATTTTCTATTAAATCAGATGCCCAGACTATTTCTCCATTTTTTATATCCAGGCCAATTATTTTATCATCTTTAGTAACTATAAAAATTCTTCCGCCTTCTTTTTGTTTCTCTGCAGGAATAAGAGGACTATAATATGACTCAATGTCTGATACACTTTTTACTTGCAGTGACTTTGACCATAAAATATTTCCTGATTTTACGTCAATACCATAAATATAAGAATTATTTGTAGCTATTAAAGTATCGCAAAGCACTCTCGGTGTAGTAGTTACATCTGTGAGCTGTGTATCCAAAAGGTTTGTAGCCAATTTTTGGCTCCACAATTTTTTACCATCTTCATTAAAAGCTATTAACTCACCATTTGAAAATGGTGCTATTATTTTATCGTTAGAAGTTGTTGGCGATACGGAATACAAACCTCGAACCTCATTGATACCGTTTTGATAAGCCCAAGCGGAGCTGCCATCTTTTATATCAAACACGTACAGATAATTATCAATAGTCAATACTACCAATTTATTATTTATTACTGCTGCTTTTCCTCTTACTGGAGCTCTCAATTCTTTTTCCCACTCAATCTTGCCAGTTTTTGCGCCTATTGCGTGTAAAGTGTTATCCACTATAAAGAAAACATTTTTTTCATAATGTGATAGGCTCATGTTACCAATTTTTTTCCTATGTGAGAGGTGTAATTTCCAATTCATAGCCTTTGAGTTATCAATATCAAAGGAATATAAAGCGCCGTGCTTGTCTGATAAAATAACGCTATTTTCTATAAGCACTGGAGCTACATATCCTTGAGATAGTTTTTTATCCACTAGACTTATTCTCTCGCTTGCCATTGTGTAACTGCTACACAATAACATTATCATGACAATTATTACTTTCATTATTTATTGAAAACAAGATTCATTAATATACATCTTAAGAACCTTAATTACAACGGAAATGTTCTTGCTGCATGTTAAAAACGTTGATTTATGAACGAAATATTATATTATTATGTGAGATAATGTATATTCTTAGAGGTAGTACACCTCATCCACTATGCAGCAACGTGCATAGCTGTATGAACATTGAGATATAAAATAATTTATACCAAGAAGAAAGATGTCATCCAAATAGCCTCTTTTCCTGTCATCCCAGTGCTTGACACTGGGATAGCTTTGTTGCATAGCAACTGAAAAAATCTGGTGGCTACTGACAAAATTCATTATAAATAGCTATTTAACTGTTGAAGAAAAAATATGCCACAAAAAATGAGAGTTAGTAACTGTCATGAATATAACAAATTTCTAGGAAAAAGAGGAAATATTTTTCGTTACATCGATAAAGCTATCGAAAATTGGTATGAAAATAGTCCAAAAATGCAGGGCGGCAACTATATTTATAGTGATAAAGTTGTGATTTTAGTGCATATAATCGTTAATCTTTTTAGAATTGGCTTAAGACAAACAGTCGGGTTTATAAAAGGATATTTGCAACAAATAGGAAGAGATTTGGCAGTTATCAGCTATTCGCAAGCTTCAAAAAAAACTTAATATTAAGATCAATGATTGCAGAATTGATAAAAATAATATGGAAGATATCGAAATTGCCATAGATAGCACGAGCATCAGCATTTATAACAACACACAGCAAGGAAAATAGCGCTGATAGAAAATATCGTGGCTATGAACAGACAAGAAAATTGCATGTAATGTTGAATATAAACAGCAAAAAAGCCATAGCTGCAAAATACAGTAACGGTCTGATCACTATGGAGCTTGCGATTTACTTAAAGGAGTTAATTTTCAGCATGCCATAAAAGCACTATATGCAGACAGAGCATATGACCATAAGCGTCAAGTTAAGGAAATAAAGGTATGAAAGAGATAGAATAATAAGGTATAAGTTCTCCAAGATATACTTTTAGTGAGAGAACCAATGAATAAAATAACTTGCTTATCAAAAAAGCTCAAAGAATTTTTTAATGAAAAAGCAGAGGAAATCTCAATTACAACAAGGTTTATAAAAAGAAAGAGAAAGCTAAAAGGTTCATCATGCGTAAAAGCCATGGTCTTGGGTAATATAGGAGTTGATAATTGTAGCGTAGAAACAATGTGTCAATTACTAAACGAGGACTCGATAGATATAACAAAACAAGGTTTGGATTTTAGATTTACTGAAGAAGCAGTGGAATTTATGAAAAGGATGTATAATGAATCTGTGATTCTCTTTAAAAATATCTTGCAAGTTGATTGCAAAATCTTACAGCAATTTAATAGTGTTAAATTATTGGACAGTAGCTATGTTACTCTACCTAACAGTATGGAAGAGATGTATAAAGGTTATGGTACTAGCTACAGTGGCTATGAAAGCAATACTAAGTCTGGAATAAAGTTACAATTAGTTTTCGACTACATGAATCAGATAATAGACCAACTTAATTTAACGGAGTGGGTAAGATCAGACCAGGGATATAGGAAACATTTAAGTAATATATTAAGCAATGATTTGCTAATATCTGATCTCGGTTATTTTGTGCCAAGTTCTTTTAAACAAATCAATGAAATAGGAGCTTATTTCATAAGTCGTTATAAATCCGATACCAACATATATGATGTAGAAACAAATCAAAAAATGGAGTTATTAGAATGTTTAGAGGATAAGTTATTTTTAGAAAACGAGGTATTGTTAGGAAAAGAAGCAAAAATTAGAGTAAGAATTATATGTCAGAAACTAACTGAAGAACAGTATA
>NZ_JAPQLF010000134.1:8394-20949 GCF_028982105.1 Wolbachia endosymbiont of Drosophila bicornuta
TGCTTATGGCTATGGTAGAGCAGTAGCATATTATGATCTGTTCGGATTATTGTAAAAAGAGCTATACCAATCTTGTCTTCTAATGCACTAAAAACTTTTTCAAACTGCTCAACATCTATCTTTTGAGCTTCTTGCCATTCTTTTAATGCACTAAATACCTCTTCAAACTGTTTATAGCTCTTTTTACAATAATCCGAACAGACCGTAATATGCTACTGGCCTGCTATAGCGATAAACACATATCTTATCGCATTCGGACTATTATAAGAAAGGCTATAGCATCTATCTTTTGAGCTTCTTGCCATTCTTTTAATGCACCAAAAACTTTTTCAAACTGCTCAGCATCAATTTTTTGACTTTCTTGCAATTCTGTTACACCTAACCAATTGCACAAAATTCCTTTTACCATTTTAACCCCCTAGTTAATTAATATATTATAATTTTACATTCCCAATGTTTAAATTATTATTAAATTAACTGTCATTATGTATTGACCTTTTAATAATTTTGTTTGACTTGCTTTTTGAAAGTGCGGAAACTTAAATTAAGGTGTTACAAGATTGTTATTCAACCAATATCTCTCTTTTCCCTGAGTAATTTGGAGCGCTGACAATACCTTCCTTTTCCATTCTTTCAACGATGTTTGCTGCTCTGTTATAGCCTATTCTAAGCTGCCTTTGAATGTAACTGGTTGAAACTTTTTGATCTCTTTGAATGATGGCCACTGCTTGGTTATAGAGGTCATTTTCTTCATCCTCCGTTTCATCGTGTGACTCTGTAGAAGAATTTTCATCTTCTTTAGTGATTTCCTCCATGTAGTTTGGCTCACCTTGCATTTTCAGATGATCAACTATATCTTGCACCTCATTATCACTTACAAATGGGCCGTGAACTCGAATGATCTTACCACCAGAGGCCATATAGAGCATGTCACCCATGCCGAGCAATTGTTCAGCCCCTTGTTCGCCAAGTATTGTACGGCTATCTATCTTAGAAGTAACAGCAAAACTGATTCTCGTTGGAAAGTTCGCCTTTATCACACCTGTGATCACATCCACAGATGGGCGTTGTGTTGCCATTATGATGTGTATTCCTGCAGCACGAGCCATCTGAGCTAAGCGTTGAATAGAGCACTCTATTTCTTTGCCGGCAACAAGCATCAAATCTGCCATTTCATCCACGATCACTACAATATACGGAAATGTTTCCATCTTGATCGGTATTTTTTCAAACAGAGGTTTGCCTGTTGTTGAGTTAAAGCCAATCTGCACAACGCGCTCCAATTCTATTCCACTATTCATCGCTTCTGTGATTTTTTGATTATAGTTTATAACATTGCGTACATTCAAATACGACATCATGCGATAGCGGTTTTCCATTTCTTTCACTATCCACTTAAGAGCGACTACAGCCTTTTTTGGCTCTGTTACTACTGGCGTTATTAGATGTGGTATTGCATCATATATTGAAAGCTCAAGCATTTTGGGGTCGATCATTATCATCTTGCATTCGTCAGGACTTAATCGATAAACGAGTGAAAGAATCATAGTGTTAATCGCAACTGATTTACCAGACCCTGTGGTTCCAGCAACGAGCAAGTGAGGCATTTTAGTTAGATCTGCAATAACTGGTTTTCCACTTATTTCTTTGCCAAGCGCAATTGGAAGATTTAAGTTTGCATTTTGGTATTCTGGTGATTCAAGCAAATCACGCAGCATTACAATTTCCCGTTCCTTGTTCGGCAACTCTATTCCCATAGCATTTTGCCCACGAATTATTGAAATACGTGCAGAGAGTGCACTCATCGAACGTGCAATGTCATCTGCAAGGCCAATTACTCTTGCAGATTTCGTACCAGCTTGTGGTTCAAGTTTGTATAAAGTCACAACCGGCCCATAGCATACACTGATAATTTTTCCTTGCACGCCAAAATCACTCAGGACTTGTTCCAGCAGAGATAAATTTTTATTGCTCTCCATTTCATTCAGCTGTTTTCTCTGCAAAGACTCCTCTGCTTTGGAAAGTAAATGAATGCTTGGAAATTCGAACTCACTGAAAATTTCTTTGGTGGCTTTTTTCTGTCTTTCTTTTGGTTGTTGTTTAGTAGTGATTTTAGTTTTATGTTTTTCTTCTACTACTAATGGTGCAACTGAATATTCAGCAGTTTTATGTGATCTGAAGAATGGAACATTTACAAATAAGCAAGCTATTTTTTTACATAAGAAGAATAGAGAGTAAATTGTTCTCTTCCAACCAACAGATCCTACAAGACCTATTAATGTTACTATCACAAATACATAAAACGGGCAGTTATTAACGAGTGCATTCCCTATTATTCCACTGTGTCTGTACCTTGCTGTGATGCCTAGCGAAAGTTGTGGTAATATAGCACATACCCCTAAATTGATTAATATTAAATAGAGAATTTTCAGCAGTATTTTTGCTGGCCTGAAGATCAACAAGTAAACTATGGTTGTAGCTATTGTAACACTAGTTAATCCAAGAAATTGAACCAATATATCAGCTAAATATGAACCTACTATTCCACCTAAATTTGTCACTTCCTCATTTGTAGCCGTGTTTAAGGAAGGATCTTTATAGTTATAGCTAAAAACTGATATATATATATATATTAAAAGGGATAGATATATTGCTGATTTTAGATATTTTTTTAACATCTACCTAAAGTAGTAAGCTACTGTATATTTTACAAAGTGAATTGTTATTAGCAATATCATTATAGATAAATCTAATCCGCTGAACGGTGGTATATATCTTCTAATAATCTTTAGTGGTGGATATGTCAATTGGTTCAAGATGTGCATTATGCTACTGACAGTTTCATTATATATGTTCACCATATTAAGTTTAACCAGCCAGTTTAGGACAACCCAACATATTAGAATGAAGCTATAAAGATCAAGTAACGTATTGAGTAGATATATGATTGGATGCATACATATCTATTACACGAAAGTTATATAAAAGACAAGTATTTAGCCTTTTCAAACTCAAAATGTTGTTTTTTCTGAACCAAAAAAAACTTCATTTTTTGAGCTGCGCAAAGCCACCTAAAGTAGAGAATGGACAAGGAAGGAGGGGTGTATAATATATATTAATGTTGATATTTATCTCTTATAAATATCATCTCTATGTCCTATCTCTGTGATAGTTATAGCTCTTTTTACAATAATCCGAACAGATCATAATATGCTACTGCTCTACCATAGCCATAAGCACATATCTTATCCTATTCGGACTATTGCGAGAAGTGCTATACTATATGATCTAATTGATTTACTCTGTAAATTACACGATAGTCACCAACTCTTAGCCTTCTACGTCCTTTTAAGTTATGATGTAGTGGTTCACCAAAATTTATTGGGTCAACTGTAAGACGTTCTTTTATAGCCTTTTGAACTTTTAGCCTTATTGTCTTTGGAAGGTTTGGTAAATCTTTTTCAACAACACTCTTTAGAGACTTAACCTTGTAACGCTCTAATCCCACTTAATATCTTCAAAATCAACTGTTTCTGCACCTTCAACATCACGCTCATCAGAAATTTTAGATACTAAAAAATCCTCCATTTCAAGCTCAACTGCTTCTCTAAATAGTTTTCCTGCTAATTCTTGAACGGGCTGTTTAGTAAATTCAGATAATTCAGCAAGATGCTTTAAAGTTTCTTCGCTAAGAGCTATGTTAATGCCTGAATTTGCCATATGTTTTACCAAAGCCCACTAATAATTATACAACATTTTTTTTAATTTTTCAATAAAGAAAGGAGTGGTGTATAAAAATATATTTAATGTTTCAGTAGGTCCAATATTCCCTCCTTGTAAATATTGTCCCTGTGTCCTATTGAAACAATAATTACTATACGTTTTACAATATTTACACGGTAGACAATACGATAATCATCAGCAACTTTTATTCTTCTATGTTCCTTTAATCTCTTGCGTAGCAACACACCGTTACCAATAGGATCAGTCTCAAGATACTCTTTTATTGCATCTTTAATACTTGGCTCTACATCTTCCGGCAAGGAAGGCAAATTTCTTTTAAGAACATGCTTTAGATATTTAATGGTGTACTGCTTATTTCCAGATGTCTTCACTATCCTCTACTTCTTCTGCATCATCAGAATTTAACTCCCTAATAATTTTGGAAAATGCAATATCTTCCGCTCCAAGTTCGATTGCTTCCTTGACTAGCTTTTCTGTTAATTTTTGAACAGACTGCTTGGTGGCTCTAGCTAGTTCAACAAGATGCTGCGAAGTTTCTGGGTTGAAAGTTACACTAACTTTTGAATTTACCATAAGCTTTACCAAAGTCTACTACTATAGCTATTTTACAACATTTTTTTTAATTTTTCAATAAAGAAAGGAAGGAGGGCTGTATAAAAATATATTTAATGTTTATCAAGTAGCCTTCTCATAAATGGTGTCTCTATGTCCTGCTGTAGCAACAAACACCTTATGTTTTGCAATATTTACAGTATAAATAATTCGATAATCACTAACCCTTATTCTTCTATACCCTTTTAGCCTGCCACGTAATGGTTTACCAAATTTAATTGGATCAGTTGTAAGCCGCTCGTTTATCGCTTTTGTAATCCTTGATCTTATTGTTTTTGGAAGATTTAGAAAATCTCTTTCAGTAAAGTTTTTTGAGTAGACAATATCGTATTTCAGTTTATGTCCTCTCCCTTTCAGATAGTACTGTGTTCCAGTCTACATCCTCACATTCCTTAATAGTTTTATATAACGCAATATCTTCTACTTCGCACTCGATTCCTTCGATGACTAACCTTTTTGCTAGTTCTTGAACGGATTCCTTGGTGATTTCAGCTAACTTAGTAAGGTTATGTGAAGTTTTTGGGTCAAAAGTTATACTAATTCCTGAATCTGTCATATGTTTTACCAAAGTCCACTGATAATTATACAACATTTTTCTGAATTTTTCAATAAAGGAAGTTGATGATATGTAAGAAAAATTTTGCCACCTGCGTTAATAAATAATTAAAGATTTAGCATATTTATCTACCCTCTATTCTATTACTTAAGTTAGACCACTTTTTTCTATTAATATTTTTTGTTTATAAAGATGAGCAGTTACTCATCACGCAGTTGATCTATGGATATAATACTACCGTTTGATAGTTTTTCAGTACATTTTTCACTTTTGTATTCTTTATCAGAGTCGATACTGATTTTGTCAAATATTAAAACATCTCCTGAAATTTTATCACGAAACTCACTAATAGCAAAAAACGGTATAGTAATTCGCTCTTGTTTTCCTTGAAAACTCAAACTGACGCTAAATTTATCCTCAGAAACTTTTAAATCATAGAATTGATGCTGTAATATAATAAGCATTTGAGTAGGGTATGACTTTTTCAAACGATCTGGCATGGTCACACCATTAAAATATGTGAAAAATAATATTTCTAAGTGAGGGATAAAACCATTACCTGATATAACATCTAAAGTCTTTTTGATAACTTGAAACTTAGCAGAATTAAGCAGTTTTTTGTAATCTGTTTGCTCCATATAACTTTCACATACGTAAATTTTGGGGGAACTTCTGTTACCCGGCGTTCCCTAAACCGTGCTTTAGTAATAAACCGGTTGTGCTAAATTAAGCAGCAACACGATATTCTTCAGCAGCAAAATTATCGTTTGCATTTAAATTATGAACTCTTAGAGGTGGTGTCTAACCGAGCAAAGCTACCATCTTTACTATGCATGTCGATCCTTAATCGCCCCCGTATAATTAAAAAACATGGTGGAGGCGCCGAGTACTGCCCTCGGGTCCAATACACCTATTACAAGGTAATTTTATTGCTATAGTACACAAAATGTACATAGCTATTATATAGCAACATTAAATAAATGTCAAGATATTATGACCTTAAGTTGATTTATTGCTAAAACAAAATTAATATTTCCAGTAAAAAATTCTGTGCTCTTAACCTGACACATATGGCTTTTTGAATACTCCCAATGAAAATATTTATAAATAAATATTTACTCTTCTTTTTTATTGTTTTTAGGTTTTTCTTGATCAACCATTTCTCCACCGATCTCTTTTATTTTTAGTATCAACGACTCTGGTACATACATGTCAATTACTTCTTCTGCTGTCACAAATAAAGCCTGATAAGAGTGTGAATTTATTATCCAATTAGGCAATATGTCTTCTGCTTCTATTTTATACTCTCCCTCTTTTTTGTCATATACTGTGTAGCAATATAAGTGCACAGCAAAAAATAATACATAAGAGAGCAATATTCCTTTAAGCACTCCGAGAAAGATTCCAGTAACTCTATCGATAAACCCCAACCTTATGGGTAATAATATGTACATTAGCCAGTTATTTATTATCATGAATATAAGATTAAGTATAATAAATACAGAGATTGTAGAAAGTATGTTTAGTGTAACTTTAGAATCAAAATATTTACTATAATTTGGAGTGAAAAAATCATAGTGATTAGCTGTCAGAAAGACCGATAAAAATAGAAACATTAGTGCGCACAGCTCTTTTATAAAGCCTCTAGTTACCGAGATTATTACGCATAGAACAACAATGAAGATAATGAGGCTATCGAAAAGCATGTTTTATATCTATATGGTTTTCAAGATATAATAGTTGTAAATAACAAGGTTGTAAAATTAATTGTATTTATGCTGCATCAATTGATCTAAATACCTAGCGATCATGTCAATTTCTAAATTCAAATAATCATTTACTTTGTTGTACTGAAAAGTTGTATTTTCCCATGTATATGGAGTGATATTTACTGTAAATTCCTGATTAATAACTGAATTCACTGTGAGGGAAACCCCATCTAGTGTAACGGAGCTTTTTTTTGCAACAAATTTAATTAATTCTTGTGGGCACGATAGTTTGATTTCATGAGAATCTAAATTTTGATTAATTGTTAAAAATTTTACTATCCCATCAACATGACCCTGAACCAGGTGGCCATCGATCTTATCGCTTAATCTCATTGCTTGTTCGAGATTTATTTTTTTTCCTATTCTCCACGTATTTAAGTTAGCAACCTTCATAGTTTCTTGAGATGCTTGGACTGTAAATATATCGCTCATTATATCAACAACAGTTAAACACACACCAGAGCAAGCTATTGAATCTCCTTTATTTATAGAGGATAAATTTTGTGTCTTGATATGGAAAATTTGATCAGAGTTGGAGTGAGTGGTAGTATCAGTTATAGTCCCGATATCCGTGATAATTCCTTTAAACATATGGTGAAAATAAATAATTTTACCATGAAAGATCTCTTAGGACAACTTGTTTACATTTTGGGTAAGTTTAAATGCGAGAAGGAGATTTGTTCTGTTCAATAGATTCTATAGAATATTCAGAATATATAAAGCGAGCTAAATTCAAAATACACAGCGCGATTAATATTGGCAACCCTATGTTCAATGCTAACCCAATACTTTCGATTTTTTCTGGTGGCACTAATCCTTTTAACATTGACACTTTTCCTAATGGAAAATGCCATAAGCAAAGTGTTGATGCAGATGCTACTATTATAAATAGACAAAAATAAGCCTTTTTTGAGGAAAATACAGTTTTTAACGGTGATTTGAGTGTAATGTTAGTAGGTGGTAGAGTTTTAGCTTCATTTGTTGCTGGTGAAAGATCTTTAATTGGTAAATGGTTTGTAGATTTATGAGGAGTATTTTCATGTTGTGGAGAAGGTTGTTGTATATAAACACCTGAAACTAATTTAAGCAATTGCTCTTTTTTTCTATATACTTGTTTTTGTAAATATTCTTTACCTAAAAGTGAGTTACTAAGAGGTTGTGGCCTTTCGAGTATCTGTAATACTTCTGATATTTCGCCTGGCTCTAATATTGCATGTAATTGTTTATCTTGAAAGTAAACAATATTGAATACTGAGCTGAAAATATTGCAAAATGTTTCTGGATCTTGATTTTTGTATCCACTCATCACTTCAATAAATATTTTATCGAGTTTTTTCCCCCTGTGCTCAATTTGGTTATCTATCATAGCTACTCTAGCATCATTTTGTGCTTGTTTTATGGCTAATGGTTTTTCTTTCTCTGACAGTTCTTTGGTCTGCTTTTTTGACTTCTTTTTTCTGTTAGCCTTAAAATACTCTGTGTGCGAAGTAGTTTGACCGAAATCAGAAATAAGCATTGTGACGTCTTCTATTCTTCTTTCGTCGATTCCATCTTTTTGTGTTACCTTGTCCTGTTTTGTCTCTTGAAGTGTTGGATGGTAAGTCAAAGCCATCTGGTTTCGTATGGACAGTTTTGGTGGCTGTTGAAAGAAGAATTGTATTGTATTAAAAAAATTGGATAGCCGAAAAGAAGATCCAAACCAAAAAAAATTGTCACGCATTGCAGCAACAACTATTGGAACCCGCATCACTTGCTTTTTACTACTTGTTAAATTATAGCCAAACAGGCCTGTAACTGGTACGATTTGTTTATTTTGTGCATTTTTTTGGTTAGTTTCACTCTGTTCTTTTTTGTCTTCATTTTCAGTTTTTTCTGCATGTTGTAGCTTTTCATTTAGAAATAACTCGATTTGGTACAAGTTGTCCAGGTTAATGTTTTCAACGTCTGTTTGTAGCGTTATCGTTGTGCCCTGCAGAAGGATTTGAGGCGGAGCACTATTTACGAATTCTTCTACAGTTTTATAACTGTTAGTTTTACAGTAGTTATTATATAGTTCACTGCTTTCTTTGGGCACTTTTATGTTGGCTGTAAATTTTTTTTCCCGTGAAAGGCAGATTTTGAAAAAATCAATTAAAGGGTTTATTCGAAATAATCTTATATTAAAGGTGTCTTTATCTGTTGCTGTTAGCTCAAATGAAAATTTTTGTATATTGCTTTCAATACTTCTCGAGCGAATAGCACTGATCTTAATTGTTTCGCTAGAAAATGCTTTACTTATGTTTCTGGATTTTTCCTTAAAGAGCTTAGGTAAATCCTCTATTTTATACTTATTCTTAGTTTCAGTGTTACTGTTGTGCATAGTTGATACAGCAAATTCATCAATGCAAAGGTAAATAAAAAAGATTAATTAGTCAATAAATTAATAATCAGAATAGGGCAATTTTTCGGATTGTTGATGATATTTAAAATTTCACTATAATGAAAGTTTAAGCCAGCGTTTTTAAGATGAATAAAGAGTTATTAGATGACATACTTTCACTTGAAGATAAAGCAGTTTCCAAAATTGAGAATGCTTCTTCTTTGCAAGATTTAGAAAAAGTTAGGCTATTATATTTGGGAAAAAATGGTGTAGTTAGAGCGTATTTTGATAACTTAAAAAAGATAGAAAATGCAGAGAAAAAGCGTGATTTAGGTGCAGTGATTAACGCTTTACGTGATAAGATAGATCATCTTATCATGAATAGGGAAAATGTGCTAAAAACAGAAGAAGTTAACTTTAAATTGCAGAACGAGGCAGTTGATATCACGTTGCACGTTAGACCAGAAAAAATGGGCAAGGTCCATCCACTCAGTAAGGTTATAAATGAAGTAAAGCTTATTTTTGCACATATGGGTTTTAAAGCAGTTGATGGCGCTGATATTGAAGATGAATTTCATGTATTTGATGCACTGAATACTCCAAGTCATCATCCTGCACGAGAGGAGCAAGATACCTTCTACTTAAAGAATAAAATAAACGATAAAAGAATGGTACTGCGCACTCACACTTCATCTGTACAGATTAGAACCATGGAAAAAACAAAGAAATTCCCAATTAAAATAGTAGCCGCAGGTAGAGTATACAGAAACGACTTTGATGCAACTCACACCCCTATGTTCCATCAAATAGAGGGGTTATATGTCGATGAGAATGTCAATATGGGCCAGTTAAAATTTACTATTCATCACTTCCTTAATAAGTTCTTTGGCGATAAAGGGCTGAAGATACGTTTTCGTAATAGTTTTTTCCCTTTTACCGAGCCTTCTGCGGAAGTGGACATAAGTTATAAAGGTAGTAAATGGATAGAAGTACTGGGATGCGGTATGACGCATCCAAATGTATTTCAAAATGTTGGAATAGACCATACTAAATACAACGGTTTTGCGTTTGGCATTGGTATAGAAAGGCTTGCAATGCTAAAATATCAAATTAGCGACTTGAGGAGCTTTTATGACAACAAAATCAGCTGGCTTGATCATTACGGTTTTCATTTTTCATCTTTAAGATAAGTGATAAGTAAAACTCATACGTTCGTTATACTTGCTGCAGGGCATGGCAGGCGGATGAATTCAGATTTGCCTAAGGTCCTACACAAAATAGGCAGTTTTTCCATGCTCCAGCATGTCATTTACAATGCAAAACAGTTAAATCCTGAAAATATTGCTGTTGTAGTTGATCAGCCTTTAATTGAAAGACTAAAGTGTTTTAAGGATATACAGTTAATTACACAAGAATTAACACTTGGCACGGGAGATGCGGTCAAAACTGCGATGAGAAACATAAGAGAATTGCCAGATTCAAGCATAGTTGTTGTGCAGTATGGGGATACTCCGCTCATAAAAAGCAGCACAATAACTAAAATGATTAGTTATTTAGAAGGCAAGGCTCTAGTTTGCCTAGGTTTTAGGACAAGCAATAAAGAATACGGTAGGTTAATTACTGAGAATGGTTCCTTAAGAGAAATCGTAGAAGCAAAGAGTGATAAAAATAATCATGAAGAATTTCTTGCAAATGCTGGAATAATGGTTGCATGTGCAAAGAATTTACGTGAATTGGTGGAGAAAATAGAGTGCAATAGCTCAACTCATGAATATTACTTGACCGATATAGTTTCCATTGCAGTGAAGAGTAATTTAAATGTCGGTTACGTTATTACCGGTGGAGAAGAAGCAACGGGAATAAATAACAGAAATGACCTTATAAAAGCTGAGTTTTACTTTCAAGAAAATAAAAGAAAAATTTTTACCGACTCCGGAGTAACGCTTGTTGCACCAGAGACTGTTTTCTTTTCTCCTGATACGCAAATTGCCAGAGATTCAGTTATTTACCCATATGTTTTTTTCGGTACTGGAGTGAAAATAGAGTCTGGTGCGAAAATACTGCCATTTTCGCATTTAGAAAACTGCTTAATTAAAAGTAATGCTGAGGTCGGTCCATTTACCAGAATAGGCGGAAACACAACAATTGGTAATAAGGCAAAAATAGGAAATTTTGTGGAAGTGAAAACAAGTGAAGTTGGTCAAAACACTAGAATAAAACACTTAAGTTATATAGGAAATGCTAAAGTAGGGCAGGAGAGTAATATAGGAGCAGGCACTATTGTTTGTAATTATGATGGGAAAAATAAACATGAAACGAATATAGGGAGCAATTGCTTTGTTGGCGCCAATAGCTCACTAATTGCGCCGCTTAATATTCATGATGAATCTGTAATTGCAGCAGGTAGTGTTATAGTTGAGGATGTACCAGAAAAAAGCCTTGCAATAGCAAGAGAAAAGCAAGTAACTAAGAGAATAAAGTAGTCTAATTTAATTATGTTGTTGTGTCATTTTTAATATTAGACTTCTTGCATAACCATATAACAAACTTTTATTGGGAATAGAAACAAAAAAACTTCCTTGACAAACTCCGCCAGCCCACTTATCATAACCATAAGCGTCAAGTTAAGGAAATAAAGGTATGAAAGAGATAGAATAATAAGGTATAAGTTCTCCAAGATATACTTTTAGTGAGAGAACCAATGAATAAAATAACTTGCTTATCAAAAAAGCTCAAAGAATTTTTTAATGAAAAAGCAGAGGAAATCTCAATTACAACAAGGTTTATAAAAAGAAAGAGAAAGCTAAAAGGTTCATCATGCGTAAAAGCCATGGTCTTGGGTAATATAGGAGTTGATAATTGTAGCGTAGAAACAATGTGTCAATTACTAAACGAGGACTCGATAGATATAACAAAACAAGGTTTGGATTTTAGATTTACTGAAGAAGCAGTGGAATTTATGAAAAGGATGTATAATGAATCTGTGATTCTCTTTAAAAATATCTTGCAAGTTGATTGCAAAATCTTACAGCAATTTAATAGTGTTAAATTATTGGACAGTAGCTATGTTACTCTACCTAACAGTATGGAAGAGATGTATAAAGGTTATGGTACTAGCTACAGTGGCTATGAAAGCAATACTAAGTCTGGAATAAAGTTACAATTAGTTTTCGACTACATGAATCAGATAATAGACCAACTTAATTTAACGGAGTGGGTAAGATCAGACCAGGGATATAGGAAACATTTAAGTAATATATTAAGCAATGATTTGCTAATATCTGATCTCGGTTATTTTGTGCCAAGTTCTTTTAAACAAATCAATGAAATAGGAGCTTATTTCATAAGTCGTTATAAATCCGATACCAACATATATGATGTAGAAACAAATCAAAAAATGGAGTTATTAGAATGTTTAGAGGATAAGTTATTTTTAGAAAACGAGGTATTGTTAGGAAAAGAAGCAAAAATTAGAGTAAGAATTATATGTCAGAAACTAACTGAAGAACAGTATA
>NZ_JAPQLF010000135.1:0-10123 GCF_028982105.1 Wolbachia endosymbiont of Drosophila bicornuta
GATGGCTATATTTGGCAGCAATAATTCTCACGTATGGTAGTTAATGAGTAGTGCAATAAATAAACAATTGGTTATGAACTCTTTATTAATGGCCATTAATAGGCGTAAACCTGTTAAAAATCTACTGCTGCACAGTGACCAAGGTTCACAATATACTGCGCAAGGGTATCAATATCTCTTAGCTGTAAAGAATATAGATGAGTAATAAAGGCTGTTGTTACGACAATTATGTTGTGGAAAGCTTCTTCAGTTCTCTAAAAAGGGAGTTACCAATAGACACCTCTCGGCACTCTAAACAGCATATCAAAACTGCTATATTTGAATATATAGAAATTTTTTATAACAAACAACGTCACTATTAACTATTGCATTCCAGAACAATTTGATGCATCATTCTCTTTGTAAAAAACATTCCAAACTTTCTCTCCACTTTTTCTGGGTGAGGTCATATGTGTACATCCCCATCATGAATGCTATTTTCGGTAAAATCTCTTACAACGCTCAAAAGCAGAAAAACAAAAACTTGATTTTCTCAGCTAAATAGTGGACCATCAAAAGCACGCATAAATATCTACAATGAAAGAAAAAACTTTCACAATCATCGATGGCTATGGTTTTCTTTTCAGAGCTTACTATGTACTACCTCACTTAATTACCACAACAGGAATGCCAATAGGTGGTGTATATGGCTTTCTGAATATGGTTCTTAAGTACATTGCCCATTCGGACTACTTAACTATGGCACTTGATGCAGGGAAAAAGAATTTTAGGCACAATTTATATCCTGAGTACAAAGCGAACAGAGTAACGCCTCCTGAGGATCTAACTCCACAGTTCACCATACTGAGGGAAGCGGTAGAAGCTTTTAACCTCAGCTATGAAGAGATTGAAGGTTATGAAGCAGATGATATAATCGCAACACTAGCTGCAAAATACGCCAACCACCAAGACTTTAAAGTGGTAGTCGTTTCATCAGATAAAGATTTGTTCCAGCTTTTGAATTACAACATTCTAATATTTGATCCTATTAAAAATATATACATAGATGAAAAACAAGTAATAGAAAAATTTGGTGTAAACTCACACAAGCTTCTTGATTTATTTTCTCTAACTGGTGATGCATCTGACAACATTCCAGGCGTTCCTGGAATAGGTCCGAAGACTGCAGCTAAATTACTGGATGAATTTGATTCATTGAATAATATTATAGAGAACATTGATAATATCGAGCAAACGAGGATTCGTAATATTCTCACCGAACATAAGGAAAAAGCTATAATTTCAAGAGAACTTTTATCACTATGCGAAAAAGTAGACCTTCAACATGATATTGCAAAATATGAAGTCCATTCTCCAAATATGGAAAAACTATTATCCTTTTTAAAGAAGTATGAATTCAATTCCTTAATAGGGAAAGTGGAAAAGCTTTTTTCCTATAATGGGTCTAGCACAAAAGAGAAAATAGAATATAGTAGTGAAGAGTTAGAGAAATTTTTGGAGCATTGTAGATATGAAGGCAGAATTGCAATTCATTGCCACTTTGAAGACAACTTATTAAATAAAATTTCCTTATCTTATAGCGAAAGTAATATTTTTTATATAGAGCAAGACAGCATACAAGATGCACTCATTATAATTAACTCAACTTTACTCTCAAATGGGGCGCTTAAAATAATACATAACATTAAAGAAATCAGGAAAATCTTCCCTACAGTAGAGAAGATGCTAGATTCAGTTGATGATTTGATGATAATGTCGTATAGCTTGGATACAGGAAAGCATGATCACAGTATTCCAAACATAGTTGCGCATAATTTGAGTGAAAATGCAGAAATTTTCTCGGCAAAAACTTTAATAGCAATTCATGAAAAGCTAAAGCAAAGGTTATTTCAGGAAAAATTGCTCACAATTTACGAGCGCTTCGATAAGCCACTTATGAAAGTAATATTTGATATGGAGAAAAATGGGATATTACTGAACATACAAAAATTACAGGAGCTGTCCGATAAATTTCAGCAGGTAATTGCCGTGCTTGAAGATGAGATATATAATTTGGCAGGAGAAAGATTTAATATTGCTTCGCCAAAACAATTAAGTGATGTTTTGTTTAACAAAATGGGGCTTAATGAAAAGAAAAAGTCAAAAAAATCTGGATCGTATAGCACCAATTATGAAGTTCTAGAGGCACTCGAAGAAGAATGGGTAGAAATCGCAAGTAAAATCTTAAATTGGCGACATTTAAGTAAATTAAAAGGCACCTACACTGATGCATTAATAAAGCAAGTTGATCCACTTGATGGTAGAATACACACAAGCTTTTCAACGACTGCAACTGCAACTGGAAGGCTGAGCTCCAGCAATCCTAATTTACAGAATATTCCTATCAGAAGCGAAGAGGGAAATCTTATCAGACAAGCATTTATTGCGCCAAAAGGGCATAAGATAATTTCTTCTGACCATTCACAAATAGAGTTAAGACTCCTGGCACACGTTGCAAACGTTGCAGCATTTAAAGAAGCTTTTGCAAATGGACAAGATATTCATGAGATCACCGCTAGGCAAGTTTTTGGAGTGCAAGAAATAGATGAGCAATTAAGACGCAAAGCAAAATCCATCAATTTTGGAATTATATATGGCATTAGCCCATTTGGTCTTGCAAAGCGGCTTGGAATTACCATTGCGGAAGCTGCTGAATACATTAATTACTATTTTTCCTGTTACCCAGAAATAAAGGCCTATATGGAAAAAGCAGTGTCTATCGCAAGATTGCATGGTTATGTAGAAACTTTGTTTGGCAGGAGATGCTTTGTAAGAGACATAAACAATACAATTCCTTATATAAGACAATTTGCAGAAAGTGCAGCAATAAACGCACCACTGCAAGGAACCGCTGCTGATATAATAAAACGTGCGACAATTCAGCTTTTTGACCAATTGAAAGTAGGTAAAATAATCCTCCAGGTTCACGATGAACTACTGGTTGAAGTAGAGGACGAAAAGGTACAAGAAACAGCAAAACTTATGAAAGATATAATGGAAAATGCAATAGAAATTTCTGTACCACTTGAAGTAGAAATAAAAGTTGGCGACAACTGGGGTCTAAATTCCCTTAATTATGACTTAAACATCGTGAATTCTAGGAGTATAAATCATTTGAACTAATACGAAAAATATGTTAGAATAGAACATAGCAAATGCAAATAGGTCAGCCATGATAGGCCCACAAGTAAAAAGTTCAAAACCTCCAAAGTTACCTACTCAGGTAACTAACAAAGATGAGAAAGTTTTTAAATTTGAAAAAGAGAAACATCAGTTAATCTATCGTACTTTCCTAGATATTTTTAAAAATCCAGAAAAACTAGAAGAGCAAACGAAACAGGAAATAGAAAAGAAGGAACAGAAATTGAAAGAAAAACAAAAATTACAGAGTGATCTGAAGTCATTAAAGGAACGGTTACCTCGATTACAGGATGAAAATGAAAAGAAAATTTTTACTTTTGTATTTGAGAATAGTGGAAAGATATTCAACAATGTCAATCCAGAAGATATAAAATCACTCAGTGAAGAGAATTTTTCTCAGTTTTTACTTTCCGTATTTGAGAAAATTAGAGAGAAAAAATTAGCTAATGAGGAGAATCTCAAGAATGGTAAAATAAAAGAAGTAGTAGATGACTGTGTAGCTGATATACGCGGTACAGAAGCTAAAGATTCATCCATAAAGTTCGTATTGGAAATGCCGCTGCTGCTAATTGGAGGGATCAAAATAGACCCGAAAAATATTTCTGGCTCCTTTATGGATGGGGTGAAAGAAAAAATACCATTCTTAGGTAAAGACAAAAAAGAGGAAGATGAACCACCACTTAGTGATGAAGAGATGGTAACAACGTTCTTAAGCAAGATCTTTTTTCCTGTCCTTCTTTCCACTATTCCAATGTTAATTTTTGGTCCTACTACACTCGGAGTAGTTGTTGCTGCTATTGGTGCAATATTCGTCATAAAAGGGGGAGTGGAGGTTCTTTTTTCAAATGACAAAAAAGGTACTTTATATAACACTCATTCGCAAGATGAAAAGAAAAAAGAAGGATGGGATGGGAAAGTTCTTGATGGTATCAATACAATTTTAAAAGCTTCAGTCAAAGGAGCTGAGAAATGCACCTCTGTTTCTGAACAAATTTCCCAAGGAAAAGAAAAGAGTGAACAACAGCATGTTCCTGAGAAAGTTTCCCAGAAAAATGAAAAGAGTGAACAACAACCTAACCCTATGCTTGAAAAAATTAGTGTTGGTCAGCAAGCTAAAAACACAGTGCGGCAGACAAGTAAGACTCCTTAGGTTTGCCAAAAAGTGAGTTGTGTAAGAGGTCTACTATTATTCTATAGCACATACAACAGGAGTATGGTCAGACGGATTTTCTAGCTTACGCAATCTATCATCTATGTAGCATGTTTCCAATTTATCTACAGCTTGTGGTGATAACAGCATATAATCTATTCGCATTCCTTGATTATTTCTGAGTGAATTGCCTTGATAATGCCACCAAGTGAATTGTTGCAAATTTGGGTGAGATATTCTAAACGCATCTTTAAACCCAAGATTCAAGATCGCTCTTAACTTCTCACGTTCTCTTATATGAAAGCACACTTGGCCATTCAATAAGTTTGAATCAAAGACATCAATTTCATCCGGTGCAACATTATAATCGCCAGCTATAATAGTTAACTCTTCATTCTTTAACAAAGTGCTCATCCTTTCATATAGATTATCAAAAAACTTGAGTTTATATTCAAATGCTTGAGAGTCCGGGCTTTGACCGTTTGGAACGTATACACTTCCCACCCTTACCTTCTGATTATTGTGCTTTATTATGCACTCTATATAACGCGCTTCTTGATAACCTTCTACGATATCAATCTTAAACTTCTCCAGTATCGGATATTTAGATAAAACACAAACGCCATTTCTTGCAACTTGTCCATAGATAGCATATTCATATCCTAACTTTTCTATCTCCGCATAAGGAAATTGCTCTTCCGTACATTTTATCTCTTGCAGCAAAACTATATCTATCTGACTATCAACTATAAAACTACAAAGTTGGTTAACTCTTTTACGTATGGAGTTTACATTCCAAGTTGCAATCTTTAGCATCAGCAATCCTTATTAATTATATCAATTAAACTCTCCCCAGTAGGCAACCTCGATGTTATAATTTTTTTCCACTTGATTAACTTTAAACTATCAGCAATGTTTTTACTCATGGTATATGCAACTGTATTATTCATCACATGAGATAGCCCACTTTTTAGAACTAATGAACAAAATACCCTTGCTGTCTGTGAGGAAAAAAAAGCAACACTACCAATTTTACCATCCAACAGTAAATTTTTACACCTATTAGTTAGACTCCTTTTAATGATTGTTTTATAGAGTACAACTTCTCTTACGTTAAAATCTTCTTCAGATAATCTCTTTTTTAGGTCACATGATACTTCTTGTCCTCTTATATATAAGAACTTTATTGCACTTGAATAGTGAGCTTTTATGAATGATATCAGACCATCAACGTTGCTGTCTGCTGAGATTATATCAGAAAATCCCAAATTTTTTGCAGCCTGCATGGTTGAATTACCAACTGTAATAATCGGAAAGTCATCCACTTTGCATATTTGACTAAAAGCCTTTACACTGTTTTTGCTTGTGGATATTACAACGTCAAATTCGTGTGCAGATATATCAGGATTTAAGTACTTTATTGTGAATACTGGTTCTATATAAACTTTGTATCCATACTTTCTCAATATATTTCTTGTATTGAACGAATCCAATAAAGGCCTCGTTAATAAAATAGACTTCATTCTGATTTATTTCACTACCAGTAAAATAGTACCCTTTATACACAAATTACTGAATAAAAACTTTTATTTTGATAGCTTGAGCAATTATTCAAGTAATTGATGTGGAAGTAGGAGCACTAAGCGCTCCTACCCCAATAAGCCCACAATTTCTGCTTACACTTTTTTGACGCTAATTACATCGAACTCTTTTGAATGGCTTCCTTCAGTGGAATTATATAGCTAATATTCCTGTATAAGTTAAATAAGTTAATACCTAAGCTTGTACTCTTGCAGTATTTGAAGAGAGATTCTCAAGGACGTTTTTTGTCTGTGGTTCACTAATCATAGTTTGAACGATATTAGCTGCCATAATAACACAGCCTAGAATAAAAAAAGGCGTAGAAACAAAATAAATAACAGAAGACTCAAAAAGCGACATAGATGCAATACCTCCTATTAGAAATGAAGCACTGGATGCTATATCAAGATAGATCTTTGTTAACTTTTTTTGTCCTGGAGTGTTTTTTATGCCAGATTTCTTATTAAGATTCTGTTGTCGGGAATGATCATTTAGTGACCATATATTTAAAGCAAACGAAAGTGCACTGAATATAGTGCCGGCAATACTAAAATACAGACTTAAGACAGGAATATTCAAGACCAATGCCGCTATGTATCCAATGAAAGAGATAGTAGATAGTGTAGTAACTAAGCGTTTCGAGTAAGTTCGTACCTTCTTTCTGTAGGCTAACTTATCTTTTTCACCATACATAGCATAAATATTACCTAATATGTTATATTATAACATTAATTAATTCAATAAGCAATATGGAAGCTAAGAGTGCCCGAGAGAAGACTTGAACTTCCACAACTTAAAAAGTTACTAGCACCTGAAGCTAGCGCGTCTACCAATTCCGCCACCCGGGCTTTTTATAGTTTACTATGTTAAAGTTAAATAATATACTTGAACAATTTTTAGTTCAAAGGTAATGCCAAATCTAGATCAAATATTTTTTCCTCAAAACAATGTTAATATTAATAACGTATATAAAATAGTCAATAACGCTTTGAGCAATAGCGATGGTGGTGAGCTGTTTCTAGAATTTTGCCAGTCGGAGTCCCTGGTTTTTGAGGATAACATATTAAAACACATGGACTTGAATACTAGAAGGGGATTTGGTTTAAGGTCTTTTTGTGAAGATAGTACATCTTTCGTTTGTTCTTCTGAGATCAGCGAAAAAGAAATTAGTAATGCTGCTTCTATGGTAAAAAGCTCAGTGTCTTTAAACAAGACAAATTCAATAAATTTAAACGAAGAGACAAAAAGCCTATATTCGAGGATTAACCCTATAAATGAAATGGATCTGAATTCAAAGATTAAGCTACTCAATGAGGTTAATGAGTATGTAAGGTCCAAAAATAACTGCGTGAAGCAAGTAAAAATAACTCTAAGTGGAGAATGGCAAGTTGTACAAATAATAAATGGTGATCACAGATTAAGCGATATCAGGCCTCTGGTACGTTTTAATGTGCTAGTCATTGTAGAAAAAGATGGCCGTACCGAAAGAGGTTCTGCAGGGCATGGTGGAAGGGACTCTTATAGTAAGTTTATTTCTAAGAAAAAGTGGAAAGAAGTTGCAAACCAAGCGTTAGAACAAGCACTGGTAAATCTTGAAGCAATTCCAACTCCAGCCGGAGAAATGACAGTCGTTTTAGGTCCAGGCTGGCCAGGAATATTGTTACACGAAGCCGTGGGTCATGGACTTGAGGGCGACTTCAATCGCAAAAAAGTCTCAGCATTTTCAAATTCTGTGGGTAAACAAGTAGCAGCTAGTGACATCACAATAGTTGATGACGGAACTCTGCCCAATTTGCGCGGCTCTATCAGCGTAGACGATGAAGGCACTCCACCCAGTTATAATATATTGATAGAGGATGGGATCCTAAAAGGATACATGCAGGATCATATGAACGCTAAACTCATGGGTGTAAGCCCAACTGGTAATGGTAGAAGAGAAAGTTATAAAGAAGTTATTATGCCGCGCATGACAAACACCTATATGTTGCCCGGAAAGTATACACCGAAGGAAATAATATCTAGCGTAAAGAAAGGTCTATATGCAGTAAATTTCGGTGGTGGGCAGGTTGATATAACGTCAGGAAAATTTGTTTTTTCATCTTCGGAAGCTTACCTAATAGAAAATGGCAAAATTACACAGCCAGTAAAAGGAGCAACACTAATTGGTGACGGTCCAACAGTGTTGAAAAAAGTATCTATGGTTGGTAATGACTTAAAGTTAGATCCTGGTGTTGGCAAATGCTCGAAAGATGGACAAAATGTGCCCGTTGGAGTTGGTCAGCCGACACTCAAAGTCGACGCAATAACTGTTGGTGGAACTGAGATATAGATAAGGGCTAAAACGGATTCCAGCGCACGGCGCACAGCTGTACAAACATTATGATTTGGAAGCAATTGCCACCAATAGGGTGTCATCCCGGTGTCTGGGCACTGCCTTTGTGTTTGAGGCAAAACTGGCTATAACATTTAACACACTGCTTTCGCAAATAAATGTTCGTACAGTTATGTGTCAGCTACTTGGATGACACTTTTGTACTTGATGCAAGATTATATCTTGAAAAAATTAAGTTTTAATGCTATAAAATAATTGTAGATTTTGTCTCCGTGGTAGCTTTATGAATGTTGAAAGTAAAAAAATACACGATGCTAAAATAAAATTACCAATATTTCTTGATTATCAATCTACTACTAAAGTAGATCACCGTGTTTTAGAGGTGATGATACCTTACTTTGGTGAGTTCAGCAATGCACACTCTCGCAGCCATTCATTTGGTTGGACTGCTGAAGAAGCAGTGGAAAAAGCAAGGAAACACATCGCTGATCTGGTGAACGCAGATAGCAAAGAAATTATCTTTACCTCAGGTGCAACTGAGTCAAATAATACAGCAATCAAGGGCGTTGCTCACTTTTATAAAAATAAAGGAAATCATATAATCACTGTCTGCACGGAGCATAAGTGTGTTCTGGATTCTTGTCGGCATCTGGAAAATGAAGGCTTTAAAGTTACATATTTGCCTGTTAAGCAAAACGGAATTATAGATTTATCAAAGCTTGAGGAAGCAATTACTGATCAAACAATCCTGGTTTCAGTGATGATGGTAAATAATGAAATCGGAGTAATTCAGCCTGTAAAGGAGATTGGTAAAATATGCAGAAAGCATAATATATTTTTCCATACAGATGCAGCTCAAAGCTTTGGAAAAGTTCCAATTGATGTTAATGAGATGTGCATTGATCTTATGAGTCTCTCTAGCCACAAAATTTATGGACCTATGGGAATAGGCGCATTATATGTACGTAGAAAGAATCCTCGTGTTAGGCTGATACCACTAATTAGTGGTGGTGGACAGGAAAGAGGCATGCGTTCTGGAACAGTTCCAACACCTCTTGCAGTTGGTTTTGGTGAAGCGGCACGTATTGCTAAAGAAGAAATGAAAAAAGAAACAACTAGAGTGGAAGAATTAAGGGATATTTTGTATAATAAGATAAAAGAAGCGTTTCCTGATATCGTTTTAAATGGTGATTATGAAAATAGAATTCCTGGCAACCTAAACTTGAGCTTTCCCTATGTTGAGGGTGAGTCTCTCATCATGGCAATCAAGGATTTAGCAGTAAGTTCTGGTTCTGCGTGCACGTCTGCGTCTCTTGAGCCTTCCTATGTCGTACGGTCGCTAAATAATGGCCATGACCTTGAGCATTCATCAATTAGATTCGGCCTAGGCCGATTTACAACTAAAGAAGAAGTTTTGTACGCAGCAGATCTTGTTGCTAAAAATATTGGCCGACTGAGAGAAATGAGCCCACTTTGGGAGATGGTACAAGAAGGAGTAGATTTGAACACCGTGAAATGGGACTCTCATTAAATGTATCCATTCCAATTGCAAATGCACTTTGAAATTACTCTGTAACCGTTCACACTTAATTCTTCAATCTCACTAATAGAAAGGCCAGTAAACTTGACAATGGTGTTGACATCAACATTATTAGCCAGCATTGCTTTTGCGACTTCAATTTTCCCTTCCTCTTTACCAATTTTGATGCCTCTTTCTTCGCCAATTTGGATGCCTTTTTCAGTAGCAAGGTCAAGTCTGTATTCAAGAATTGCTTCTTCTTTGCGTAGATCCATTATTCTTTCTTCGTAAGCTACTAAATCTTTTTCATTCCAGCTAAACCTGTCTAATTCATCGTAGGCTAACTTTATTATTGGTGCTT
>NZ_JAPQLF010000135.1:10173-10407 GCF_028982105.1 Wolbachia endosymbiont of Drosophila bicornuta
GGCATTCAACCTCCTTATCATCATCTACCCTTATCCTATCACATCCGGACTTTTATGGAAAGAGCTATAGATGAGTAATAAAGGCTGTTGTTACGATAATTCTGTTGCAGAAAGCTTCTTTAGCTCATTGAAAAGAGAAATACTTATTGATACTTCACAACACTCTGCTCAACAAACTAGAACTGCAATATTTGAATACATAGAAATTTTTTATAACAAACAACGTCACTATTA
>NZ_JAPQLF010000135.1:10509-22230 GCF_028982105.1 Wolbachia endosymbiont of Drosophila bicornuta
TAACTATTGCATTCCAGAACAATTTGATGCATCATTCTTTTTGTAAAAAACATTCCAAACTTTCTCTCCACTTTTTCTGGGTAAGGTCACTTTTCCACTGATCATATTTAATAGCCATAACTTTACTCCTACTTTAACAATATTTTAATTATCATATATTATGGCAAGAAAGTCAACCATACCTAATTTTGCTTAGTAAGCACACTAACTATGAAACAATCTATATTACCATCAAAAACAGAATTTATATTGCCCACTTCATGTCCGGTTCTTAAATCCTTCACCATTTGATATGGATGCATAACGTACGATCTGATCTGATTACCCCAGCCTATATCGCATTTTTTACCATACTCTTCAGCCATTTTCTTTTCTTTTTTTTCCAGTTCAATTTGGTATAAACGTCCTTTAAGTAATTTTAACGCCTCATCTTTATTTCTATGTTGAGAACGACCATTTTGGCATTGAACTACAACACCAGTTGGAATATGCGTAATGCGTACTGCACTTTCAGTTTTGTTCACATGCTGACCGCCTGCTCCAGAAGCTCGGTAGGTGTCGATCTTTAGATCCTTTTCATCCACAGCAATATCAATTGAATCTTCGATCACTGGAGTTACTCCTACACTTGCAAAACTGGTATGACGTTTACCATTTGCATCAAATGGCGATATTCTAACCAGCCTGTGAATTCCACTTTCACTTTTTGCCCACCCATAAGCTTTTTCTCCAACGATTTTTATCATTGCAGACTTTATACCAACTGACTCTCCTTCTAATTTTTCTACAACTTCAACTTTAAAGTTGTGATAAATTGCTGCCCACCTTATATACATGCGCATCAGCATTTCAGCCCAATCATTGCTCTCGGTTCCGCCAGCTCCTGAGTGGATTTCTAAAAAGCAGTTATTATTATCTGCTTCACCAGTAAATAAGGACTCTGTTTCTTTATACTTGATTAATTTCTCTAGCTTAGCTAATTCATTTTCAACTTCAGAGAAAAATTCTTCATCATTTTCATCAACAGCAGACTTCATTAAGCTGACGGCATCGTTGTAATCGCTTTCCAGCTTTAAAAACGACTCTACGTCATTCTTAATTTTAGAACGTTCTTTTAAAACTTCTTGTGCTTTTTGGTTATCTTGCCATAGGTCATCATTCGACGCTTGGGAGTCAAGCTCTTCAAGGCGCAACTTTAATTTTTCTATGTCAAAGACACCTCCTGATAAGAGAAATACTTTTATTTAAGCTTTGAAAGTGTTCAAGAATTTCTGGATAAGTTTTCATTATACTTTAGATTTTAATATATTTACTATCAATAACAATAACAGTAAACAAAATAGAAATTTAACCATATGATAGTTAATTTAAATAATTTCATTATACTTTAATGTTTAAGGAAATCAAGCGCGTATATTTATTAAAAAACAAGGTAAAGTAATGAATATTGAAATAAGTTCCCATTATGGTTTAGACAAAAAGGCTATTGATGACTTAATAGAGTCACTTGATAACGAGGAGCTAGAGAATGTTCGTAATATTGTAAAAACGATAGACAGTGTTCAGTTAGCTTATTTTTTATCTACTTCGATCAGTGATCACAGGGAGAAATTAGTTAATATCCTAGATCAACATTTGTTAAGTGATGCCCTAGTGCATGTAGTGCCAGATTTACAAATAGAGATCATAGAAACATTGGGAATAGAAAATACAGCAAAGTTACTCATGCTCCTTGATGTAGAAGATATAGTAACCATGGTGAAAGATTTAGATAGAAAGTCTGTAGAAAATATACTTTACTATTTGCCCAGCAAAACTCAGAAATCGGTAGAGGAGTTGCTATCATATCCAGAAGAAAGTGCAGGAAGGTTAATACATAAAGATATGGTTATAGCTCCATATTATTGGACAATAAATCAACTGACAGAATTTGTGTGCAACTATAAAAAAATACCAGAAAAATTTCACCAGATATTCATTATCAACTCAAAATTAGAGCCTATAGGCAGTGTTAATTTAAATAAGGTAATATCTCACTCAGGAGACACAATAATAAAAGAGATAATGGATCATGACATAAAAATCATTAAAACTGGAATAGACCAAGAGGAAGTAGCAAGAATATTTAAAGATTACTCTCTATTATCGGCTCCGGTAGTAAATAAGAATGGTAAAATTATTGGTGTGATCTTAATTGAAGATGTAATAAAAGTTGTTCAACAAGAAACAGAAGAGGATGTACTCAAAATAAGCGGTGTATCTTCTAAAGCCGATATAAATGCCCCTATACATAAAACTATAATTAAAAGGCTACCTTGGTTACTGTTTAACCTCTTAGCTGCAACAATGTGTTCCATAGTAGTTGGCTTTTTCGATGATGTAATAAAAAGTTTTATAGTGCTGCCAATAATCATGCCGATAATTGCATCAATGAGCGGAAATGCAGGATCCCAAACAGTAACGCTAACCATCCGGGCAATCGCAACAAAATATCTAACTGAGCAAAATGCAAAAAGAATACTGATGAAAGAATTTTTAATAGGTCTTATAAACGGGGTGATCTTATCTACTATTTCATTAGTAGTGTTAGCAATAAGGTTTCACAACTTCAAAGTGGAGATGATTTTTGTGGTCTCCATGATTATGATGTCAATTATTGCAACGTTCATCGGAACTTTCATTCCTATAATGCTTCACCGTTTAAAGTCTGACCCTGCCGTTTCTTCTTCAATCCTAACATCGGCAACAACTGATATTCTCTCAGCTTTTATATTTCTTGGTTTAGCTACGATCTTTTTATTAAATAGCTAATACTATCTATAGCTATACCGCCGCGAACCGTCATGCCGCGATTCATTCGCGGTATCTCTTAGCATAGATCCCGCTAACAAGTAGCGGGATGACGAGAAATGGGCTACTTGGATGACATTCTTCCTGGTGTGCCCAAATCACAATGTTCGTACATCTGTGGATTTATTCGCGGTATAGATTCCGCTAACGAGTAGCGGAATGACGGTTTTTCAAATTGTCGTAAGTCAGTTTAGCTATAATATCAAATTTTACCAACTATTTCTTTCTATTAAATAAGAATAAATTGCCTATACAAAAATAGATTGGCAATATTTCAAGTCTGCCAAGCAGCATTAAAAACGATAGAAATAATTTTACTTCATTACTGAAAGAGGAATAATTACCCGAAGGACATATTAAATTACTAAATCCCGGGCCAGAGTTTGTAAGCGTTGCAGAGACTGAACTGATGCTAGTTATAAAGTCTGCATTGCTTAAGTAAGACATCACTATTGATGAAATGGTAAACGTTAACATGAAAATTGCAAAAAATATAAAGACAGAGTGAACTTCATCATTCTCCAGGGTTTTTCCATTGAATTTTACTCCATTGTCTGCATCAGGGTTTAATAAAAGGTAAAAGTAATTTCTTATAGACCTTAAAAGAACAATCAAGCGGAAGATTTTGACACCACCACTTGAAGAACCACTACATCCACCAACAAAGGTGAGAAAAAAAAGCTAGGACTGAAATGAAACTCCAATCTATATGATTACAGATTGCATAACCAGTTGACGTAATCAAGGAAGTGATGGTAAATGTGCTGCGTCTAAATGATAATGACACTCCTAAATCAACATTTTTATACAACCAAAAACAAGCAAATAAAGATGAAACAATAGCTATCTTAAAAAAGTAAGAGACCTGCTCATCATAGCAAATGTCTAACCGTCTTATGATTTTTAAATAGCTAAGAAAAGGCAGAGAACCCAAAATCATAAAAACGATCGTTATGGCTTCTAGTATGGGATTATTATAGTGCCCTATAGAATCATTATAGTTAGCAAATCCACCAGTTGATACAGCAGACATTCCGTGACATATTGCATCAAATAGTGGCATACCAGCTAGATAATAGGAAAATATACATAACAAAATTAAGCCATAATATATTGCCGTAACATGAATCACTACGCTTCGCGTATTCGGCAACTTCCTTTTGGTAGCATCTGAATACTCAGAATAAAGTAAATTATTTAGGCTGAGAACCTTAAACATAGGAAAAACTGCAATTCCTAAAGTGATTACACCAAAACCCCCCATGCCATGTAGCATTGCTCTCCATAGCAGTATTCCTGGAGATTGTTTTTCAATATCATTAAATATAGTTGCTCCTGTTGTTGTGATGCCAGATATCGTTTCAAACAATGCATCAACATAGCTCAGATTATCAAAATAGAAAGGAATAGCTGCAAACAGAGACAAGGCAATCCAGGTGCAACTAGTAATCGCAAAAATTGCTGGCATTCCATGCAATCTACTTAATTTACCGAGTAAAATAAAAATTGCGCCAGATGTGCAGGTAATTATGAATCCAGCGAGGAAATTTTTCCATTCGTAGCTGAGATACTTATTGGTAATAGCAGGAATAAGCATTGCTAAGCTAAACAGCAATAGGAATATTCCCACAATAAATACAATTGAACGCAAATTTTGTAAACGTTGATGATTTTTCATAGAATTACTTCCTCGCTATACAAAGCCATAAAAGCTACTCTAACGTCAAGCATTTTGTTGGCCTTTATTAACAGTATGCTTGATTTACTTGTAAATATGTGTGATAATTAAATTTTTATTAGAGGTAAGATATGGTTGAATTAACTAATGCACAAGAAGAAATTCTAGATTCATTAAGATAGGCAGTCTGGAATGGCAATTTTCAGGAAGTCCGGAACGTACTCGACAATAATGAACATAATGATATACAAGCAGTTTTGAGCCACGAGTGGACTTTTACTAGTGACAAAGGTACCATTTTAGATTTTGTTATGTGTTGTAGCATTACAATTAAAGCTCAAGTAGAGATCATTGAACAAATTTGGAAGGAAGCTGATCAAAAAACTCGTGATTTTTTGTGTAATACAGAATACGATCTAGCAGGAGGTGATAGTGTTAACACAATAAATATCCTTAGAGGCCTGCAAGAAAGGACCAACGATTCTAATAACGTACCTGTTCTTGGAAAAGTTATTCAAAAAATAGAAGATCACAAGTGGGTAATGGATCTTGATTCCAACTTACAAGAAGCAATAGAAAACCTTGATATTGATCAAGTTAAAGCAGCATTAGAGAATTGTGGTGAAGATGTAGAAAGGGTTTTAGAGCGAGAGGTATATTGGAGTAGTGGAAGAGTAGATGCCCTTTTAGTTTATCCTCTGAAAGTTGAATATAGTGAAGAATTGAACCAAGAAGATGTGGAAAAGATAAAAGAAAGCTTTAAATTAATGTTTGATGCTGCTTCTCCAGGGCTCCTTGGGTTCGAGCCCAATGGAAATAACTATGTAATGGATAAACTTACATGTGCACAAAAACGTTTTGCTAAAATATCTGGAGTAGGTGAGCAATGCTTTCAAGATTTGATTCAAGAATTTGAGGAAAAACTTAGTAAAAATGAACTAGATAATGCCAAGACTGATGATCAGATCATACGCGTCAAGTTAAGGAAATATCGTGAAATATAGCAACATTTGAGATGGGCATTTTATTTGTTACATTTATTTTTTTAGGGAGTTCTTATCTAGAAGAAGATAATTTTTTCAGAAGAATCTATAAATTAATAACTTTATTACTTAATATATAAGATAGTTTTTTCGTTTCCTTTCTTCCTTATACCACTTTTCCTTAACTTGACGCGTATGGATGATCAGATAGCATGGGATAAAGAGTATGCGACTCGATTTTCACAAGAAATCAATCAGGATCCGTCTGAGAATGATGATCTTAACTTTATAGATGACACTGATCTAGATCAAAACACCGTAAACTCTGCACCAACTGCAGACAACAAAACCCCAGAAAAAAACGATACAAACTTCTGGAGTGAACACAAAGGGAAGATCGCTCTGGGCGTTGTTGGACTATGCGTAGTTGGTGCTATTGCAGCCTATGTGCTGGCATATCCTGTAGTTGCATTAGTTTTAGAGGTTTTAGCAGTTTCAGCATTGGCTGTACTAGCTTATATTGGAGGAGTTTGTGAGAAATCAGAAAGCCCAAATACGAAAAGCTCGGACCCGGTTGTTTCTGTGGTGTTGCAACAACGCAGAACTGTCTAATTAGTAATCCATTGTCATCCCAGCGCGCCGCGCTGGGTCTGACTACGCTAGAACAAAGAATATAAAAGAAACGTTGCCGTCACGTTATATCATAAACCTTTGCTGAAGCTTTCTTTATATCTTCACTTGAAAGTGGAATTAGACCAAGCCTAGATAGGTACCCATCTTCAATGCTGATCGAATCTATAATTTCTTTTATGAATTCTCTTAATCCATCAACAGTATCCATGTGTTTTTTCTTTATATAAAGGTATAGAGGTCTTGCTAATATATATTTTCCCGATGATATATTTTCGTAAGTTGGCTCAATTCCTGCAATTGTGCTCCCTTGTATTTTATCTTGATTCCTCATTAAAAAGCTAAAACTAAATATCCCTAAAGCGTTCTTGTTACTTTTCAATTTTTGTATTATTATGTTTTCATTAATTCCAACTTCTATATACCTTCCGTCATCCCTTATATTACCACATGCTTGCTTTCTTTCTTCCTGATCTTTATAATTCTCTTTGAAAATTCTCGAGTTCATGCATGAATATTGATCAAGCATAATAGAATTAACCAAAGTTTCGTATGTGCCTGTATTTCGATGTGGACCATAAATTTCAATTTCTGTTTTTGGTAAGACTTGATTTACATCAGACCAAAACTTCTTATTATTTTTTACTAATTTATCATTTTCTTGAGAATATGCAGATAAAGTTTCAAATAAGTCCTTCTTTGTGAAATCAAATCTATGGCTTTGATTTGAATTTGCAATGACAACTCCATCATAGCCAATGATGATTTCTATCACTTCATTAATTTTATTCCTTTTACATAGTTCTCTTTCTACTTCCTTCATAGGGCGAGATGAAGTGGTGATGTCTGGAGTGTCTTCCCCTATTCCTGAGCAAAACATTTTGAATCCTGATCCACTTCCTATCGATTCAACAACTGGAGTCTTAAAGGAGAATACACGGTTGAACTCTTCGGCTATAAACGAGATAAAAGGAAAAACAGTTGAAGATCCAACAATTCTGATGTATTTCCTGGCATCAGCATTTGATAGCGGCGTGAATAATACGAATACAAAAATCAGGAGAAAGTTTCTAAGCATTATTTTTAGTTAAGAACATAAATCTAATTATTATAACAAAAATCAAACTGAAAAGCTTTAATTGCATGACAAAAGCTACAGTTTACATTTAAATTTTATTTTATATTATTGTAAGTATTACACAACTTTAAGGGGCAATTATGGCAGTTATGCCAGATAGATGGATAAGAGAAAAAGCTGAAAATTTTGGAATGATAGAGCCTTTTGTGAATCACAAAAGCAGCAAAGGTGTTATATCTTTCGGACTATCATCTTATGGTTACGATGCAAGAGTGGATAATAAATTTAAAATTTTTACTAACGTTAATTCAGCTATCGTGGACCCTAAAAATTTTTCTGAGAATAGTTTTATAGATAAGGAAGCAGATGTATGCATAATTCCACCAAATAGTTTCGCACTTGCAAGTACAGTGGAATATTTTCGTATACCAAGGAATTTACTGGTCATTTGTGTTGGTAAATCAACTTACGCAAGGTGTGGAATTATAGTAAACGTTACTCCCTTAGAACCTGGATGGGAAGGTCATGTCACACTCGAATTCTCAAACACCACTCCGCTTCCTGCGAAAATTTACGCTAATGAAGGCGCATGCCAATTCGTATTTTTAAGCGGCGAAAGTGAATGCGAGAAATCATATGATGATATGAAAGGAAAATATATGAATCAGCATGGTATCACTTTGCCGCTGGTGAAGTGATTGCCATGAGAGTGGTAATTTTTCACTTCCGTACTTTTTCATTGTTGCTTACAATGATTATAGCTACATCATGTGCTTTTCTTAATTAAAAACTTCAATTATTTATTGTAACTTATTGAATTTGCTGCTATTTAGTAGCAAATTGTCATCCAAGTGGCTGTAAAATGACAAATTCGTCATTCCGCTACTAGTTAGCGGAATCTATGCTAAGAGATACCGCGAATGAATCGCGGTATGACGGTTCGCGGCGGCATAACGATAAGCTCGTCATCCCGCTGCTTGTTAGCGGGATCTATCCGCTGCGGCATGACGTCGAGCCTACATTAGCTATAGAAACAAAAAGGAGGATCATTATGTCTACAATAATTTTATCATCAATTTTTGGTCAAGCAGGCAGCATTTTTGGGCCAATTGGCCAGATTATCGGCTCAGAACTCGGTGCTCTTCTTGGTGCGCAGCTTGATGGTGCGATGTTTGGCCTTGATGCCGAGCAAAAAGTAACGCATGGTGCGAGGCTAAAAAATCTGCAAGTTCAAACCTCAACCTATGGCAGAACAATTCCAATTATCTATGGCACTGCTCGTGTTGCAGGGAACATTATTTGGGCGCAGCCAATAAAAGAAGAGGCGATAACCACCAAAAGTAAAATTGGAAGAGGTATGAACGTTACATATAATTATAGCACTTCTCGCAATAGTCCGAATAGGATAAGATATGTGCTTATGGCTATGGTAGAGCAGTAGCATATTATGATCTGTTCGGATTATTGTAAAAAGAGCTATACTATGCAACGCTTGCAATTGCGATCTGCAAGGGGAAAGTAGAAAAATTAAACAGAATCTGGGCAGATACAACATCACTTAGCTTTGATGAAATAGATTATACTTTTTACAGCGGCAGAGAAGACCAAAATCCTGATCCATTTATGTCATCAATTGAAGGAGAGGGGAATGTGCCGGCTTATAGGGGAATATCTTACATAGTCATCAAGAATTTTCCTTTAGCAGACTATAATAATCATGTTCCGGTATTTACGTTTGAAGTGCAAACTGCATTAAAGCACGTTGGGTTTTCAATAGCGGAAAATATTCGGAATATCAATATCATACCAGGTTCAGGTGAGTTTGTATATGATACAAAAATACAGAAGAAAATCGCGCAAGAGAAAATAAGCAGCAACCAATATATCCCATATGGGCTGGCGCAAAGGGTAAATCACAACAACCACACTAAAAAGAGCGATGCAATGCTTTCTTTGGATCAATTAAAGGGAGATTTACCAAATGTTGAGTGGGTATCGGTAGTAGTCAATTGGTTTGTGAATGATCTGAACATTAAAGATTGTAAAATATATCCTGCAGTTGAATTTCAAGATGATTCCGCAATATTACCTGATGATTGGCAAGTAGGGGGTGTAACCAGAGATAATGCTCAGCTAATTTCAAAAGATGCGAGTGGAAACCCAAGGTATGGTGGCACAGTTAGTGATGCAGCGTTGATAAGATACATAGAAGAGTTACGCAGCAGAGGCTACAAGGTGATGCTCTATCCAATGCCCTTGCTTGACACAAAGAACAAAGAGTGGCGAGGAAAATTGAGCGGGACTCCTGGGGATATAAGTGATTTTCTTGAGAATCAATATAACAAATTTATAGAGCATTATGCAAGCATTGCCAAAGAAACTAAAGTGGAAGGGTTTATCATCGGTTCTGAACTTGTGCGGCTTACCAAAATTAGAGATGAACAAGGTAATTACCCTGCAGTTATAGAGCTAGTTAAGCTTGCAAAGCGAATAAAACTTCAGCTTGGAAAAGAAGTAACGGTAACTTACGCTGCGGATTGGAGCGAATACCATTCATATGATGGTTGGTATAATATGGATGAGCTTTGGTCTTCAGAGTACATCGACGTTATTGGCATAGATGCTTATTTTCTACTGACTGATGTTCCAGAGCCTCCTTTTGGCTATTCTGCGGAAGATGTAATGGGTGGTTGGAGCAGTGGAGTGGGGTATGATTATTTCTATGATTACTCAAAAAGTGAGCCTGAAAAAGTAAAGTATAACGACAGCAGGTATGCGTGGAAAAATATAGAGAAATGGTGGAGTGAAACTCACATAAATCCAGGTGGTAGCAAAACAAAATGGCAACCAAAAATGAAAAAAATATGGTTTACTGAATATGGATTTCCCAGTATGAACGGCTGCACTAATGAACCAAATGTGTTTGTTGACAAAGGCAGCATAGAGAGCAAATATCCACGATATTCAAACGGAGAGGTGAGCTTTCTTTCGCAAAAAATTGCAATTGAAGGAACGTTAAAAAAGTGGCAAAGCTCGGAAATGGTAGAAAAAATGTTTCTCTGGGCGTGGGATGCAAGGCCATTTCCTTACTTTCCTAATTTATGTGATATGTGGACTGACTGCCATAATTGGCAGACAGGACATTGGATTCAGGGAAAGCTTTCACAGCTTAATATTTCCGATGTTTTATCGGATCTATTACAAAAAGCAGGTTTAAAAAGCGATCAGTTCGATACAAGCAACGTCAAAGGGTTATTGTCTTGGTATGTGATAAACGACCAGCAACGCGTACGTTCTATTATTAAAATGCTGCAAAGTTGCTATTTTTTTGATGTGGTTGAACAGGACTCTAAACTGAAATTTGTTCAAAAGGGCAGGGGAGTTACAACTGTAATGCCAATTGGTGAAACGGTTTTCAGTAACAATTCAAAGCAAATGCAACTTGTTAATATTAGTCAACTGGATTTAAACAATAAAGTTAACGTCGTTTATTTTAATCGCAATTTTGGCTATCCAATTGATGTTAAATATGCTGAGTTGCCAAAGCAAGGCACTGCTATAACAGTTGAAATACCGCTCATTATGGAGGAGGGAGAGGCGCAAAATATAGCTGAGGTTTTACTTTATTCTTCGTGGCAAGAGAGAAATATATACAATTTCAAGCTGCCGATAAGATATGCGTGGCTTGCGCCAAGTGATGTAATGACGATTTTAGACGTTGAGAAAAAGCATACGGTGAGAATTATAAAAACAAAATTTGAAAGCATGCCCATTCAAGTAAGTGGTGTTGGTTATGACAGCTCCATATATAAGCTTTCTTTTCCTTCAACAAGGTCTCTTATGCTGAAGGAATACCCTCCTTCTCATATCAGCAAAACCATCACAGAAATGATAGATTTACCGCATGTTAAAGGTAATATTGCAAGCTTTACTTTAATTGGTGAGGAAAGGAATTGGAAGGGAGCAACGCTCTTTATAGCCTTTCTTATAATAGTCCGAATGCGATAAGATATGTGTTTATGGCTATAGCAGGCCAGTAGCATATTACGGTCTGTTCGGATTATTGTAAAAAGAGCTATATTTCGTACAACGATAAGGATTATAAGCCTATCGCAAGCACAAATAAGCAGTCTACTTACGGATATGTAATGGAATCTACCGACGAGGGGCTTATAGTAGTGTTACGTTTTGGAAACATAACTTCAATTGCGAACTCAAATTTAGCACTGGTTGGAAAAGAGGTAATAAAATTCCAGAATGCTGAACTTATAGATAAAAATAAATATAAGCTTAGCAACCTAATCAGAGGGCAAGAAGATACTAAAGAATATGATCATGCCACAGGTGAAAAATTTATTCTACTTGATGATTCAATAATATCTTTCGAAGTGCAAATGGGGAAAAAGTTTTACCTAAAAGCAGTGACTTACGGTGACCATACGCGTCAAGTTAAGAGATTGTGAGCAAATTTAGAGAGGTTAAAGTGGATACTCTAGCCCTTC
>NZ_JAPQLF010000136.1:0-1680 GCF_028982105.1 Wolbachia endosymbiont of Drosophila bicornuta
GAAGGGCTAGAGTATCCACTTTAACCTCTCTAAATTTGCTCACAATCTCTTAACTTGACGCGTATGATTCCATATACAGTGTAAGGTTGACGGCCAATTTCAGTAGTAAACCAACCTGCAAGTAACGCTATGAACCCAGACGGCATCATTGATATCCACCATCCATGTAAGAAACAACTTTGGAATAATTTGCCACGAAGATACTGTATAACACTTACTGACCCAATTATGATCATTAAAATTCCAACTCCAACCATTATACGGAAGGACCAGAATACCCATACTACAGGTGGTCTATCTTCTTTTTTCCATTCCTTTAATCCTTTTACTTCTCCTAAAAAATCATGTGTTAAGATCAAGCTGGCAAGATTAGGAATTTTTATCTCGTAGTGATTAATTTCATTTTGCTAATCCGGATAAGCAAATAAAAGTAAGCCAGCCCCTTTTTCGGTTCCCCATATACCTTCCATTGCAGCAATCTTAGCAGGTTGATGCTTTAGTGTATTTAATCCATGCCTATCTCCCATGAACAGCTGAAATGGTGCAGCTAAAGCTACCATAATGGTTACCATACCAAGCATAATTCTTGCTTGAGGAGCATGTCGTTTTCTCCAAAGATAAAATGCTCCTACACCACCAACCACAAAAGCTGTTGTAAGATAGGCTGCTGTTACCATATGAATAAAGCGATAAGGGAAAGAAGGATTAAAAATAATCTCTAACCAATTGTTTGGATATAGGAGACCATTCTCACCAATCGTGAATCCAGCGGGTGTTTGCATCCAACTGTTGGCCGCAATAATCCAAAAAGCTGAAATAAGCTTTCCCACTGCAACAATACAAGTAGAAGCAAAGTGCATACGAGAACTTACTCTATTCCATCCAAATAGCATAATACTCAAAAAAGATGCCTCCAGAAAAAAGGCTGTTAAAACCTCAAAGGAAAATAGAGGGCCGAGAACATTGGCTATGCGGTCAGAAAAAATCGACCAATTGGTACCAAGTTGATATGACATTACAACTCCAGATACCACTCCCATGCCAAAAGCAACGGCAAAAATCTTGATCCAGAATTTATAAACATCACGGAAACGTGTATCACCAGTCTTAAGCCAACACCATTCCAAAAAGGCTAGAAAACTTGCAAGCCCGATCGTGAAAGCAGGAAATATAATGTGAAAGCCTATTGTGAAGGCAAACTGAATTCGAGCTAATAATAAAGGATCAAATTTAAACATTTTACCTAATACCCATGTATTACAAATAATAGCCAAATCTGCCTATAATTCAATCCATTTTTTCACAAAATTGACCTTACCCAGAAAAAGTAGAGAGAAAGTTAAGACGTTTTTGTCATGAGAATAAATTGTGCAGGAATACAACTGTTCTCCCTTGTCATACCGTCACGGTATCTCTAGATCCCGCTAACACGCAGCGGAATGACGATTGTCAGGCCAGCGCCCCTATGATGTCATCCCAGTGCTCCTTTTTTTGTCATCCCAGTGTCAGCTACTCGGATGACATCATCCTTTTTTTGGGATTCCAGCGTCACGCGCTGGAATGACACCTTCCGTATAAACATTAAGAAATTTACCAAGCGGAGAAAAAGGCAAAAGAAGCCCCGTGGTTGGCTAATTACTTACATTATACTTTCAAGTATGGCGTTTTTTTATTCTAAAC
>NZ_JAPQLF010000136.1:1767-8142 GCF_028982105.1 Wolbachia endosymbiont of Drosophila bicornuta
AAAAGAAACCCTAGGGTAGCTAGTTATTCACTATCCATTTTTTAAGTTGGCGTTTTTTTATGTTTTAAACGCTTTATAAGCGCGTTTCAGCTTATGTAGGTAGAAATTTTATAAGACATAAGGTGCACATAGTGCAAAAAATTAACCATAAGACGCCAGATACGTGAGTTTTTTTTCATTTAATCTGTACAGAGAGGATAAATAAATAGCTTCAGTTTCATGATAATGTGGTTGGCGAAGGGTGTCAAGTAACTTTTGCATTTAATCCATTTCTATGGCTTATATAATAATCGTTATTGTAGTATAATTTAGAATAATGCAATAGATACCTAAATGTTTTAGCTATTAATTACATGTTGCACAAAAGCATATATTGCCCTACCATCCAAGTAGGTTAGAAATAAAGAGGTTTTTATGAGTTTTACTTTACCTGAATTACCATACGATAAAACAGCTTTGGAGCCTTATATATCTGCAAAAACCTTAGATTTTCATTATGATAAGCACCATAAGGTATATTTAAATAAACTCAACGAGCTAGTTGAAAATACAGATTATCAACATGTAAAAATTGGGGAATTAATTACAAAAGTGCATCGTAATAGCGGCAACTTGCCTATATTTAATAATGCAGCACAAGTTTGGAACCATACTTTTTATTGGAATTCAATGAAAAAAAATGGTGGTGGTAAGCCTAAAGATGGTAGTCTTCTAGCAAAAAAAATTCAAGACGATATCGGTGGCTTTGATAAATTTTATGAAGAATTTTCGAGTCATGGAGTAAGCCAGTTTGGCAGTGGATGGGTATGGTTAGTGCTCGAAAAAGGTAGGTTAGGAAAGCTCAAAATCACCAAGACTCCAAATGCAGATTTGCCAATAATTTATGGCCAAGTGCCACTACTCACTATGGATGTGTGGGAGCACGCCTATTATTTAGATTGTCAAAACCGTAGAATTGACTACATAAAAGTTTTCCTTGATCATTTGATTAATTGGGATTTTGCAGAAGAGAACTTAGAAGAATATATGAGATGAATATACCACTGGTAACAAAATTAGATAATGGTCTGCGCATAATAACTGAGCAGGTGCGTGATATTGATTCCGTAGCTTTAAGCATACGAGTTGGTGTTGGCAGTAGAGCAGAAAGTGCAAAGCAAAATGGAATATCCCATTTTTTAGAACACATGGCTTTCAAAGGGACGAAGACAAGAACTGCCTTTGAAATTGCAAAAGCTTTTGATGACATAGGTGGAGTTTTCAACGCTAGCACCGGTAGGGAAAGCACCACCTATTATGCAAAAGTCCTCAAGAAAGACATAAAAACTGGTATTGATATATTAATAGATATATTGATGAATTCCACGTTTCCAGAAGATGAATTGGAACGTGAGAAGGGTGTTGTAATACAAGAGATTTTTCAAACTAATGATTCACCAAGTGACATTATTTTCGACAAATATTTTGAGGCAGCTTATAAAGACCAACCATTTGGTAGGTCAATCTTAGGCACGCAAAATACTGTAAAATCTTTTACTCGAGGAGATCTAGATAATTACATAAATGAGCATTACTTTGGTGAGAATATGCTATTTGCCGTTGCAGGAAATGTTGAACATGAAGAAGTTGTTGCATTAACCAAAGATTTTCTCTCAAAGATTCATTCTAAAAAGCTGAAAAAAAGCCAAAATGCGAGCTGTACTGGTGGTGAGTATTTAGAACATCGTAAATTAGATCAGGTACACTTGCTAATTGGTCTACCTAGTGTTTCTCGCCATGACGATAAATATCACACGTTTCAAGTGCTTGATTCTATATTAGGGAGCGGAATGTCATCACGTTTATTCCAGGAAGTAAGGGAAAAGCAGGGATTAGCTTACTCTGTTTATTCATTTAATTCCAGCTATACTAATACAGGAATGTTTTCCATTTTTGCTGGTACAGACAGTAGTAACTTAGATAAGCTTTTAAAATCTATAACGACAGAGTTGAAGAAGTTGTCTACAGATGATCTGAAGGAAGAAGAAGTAAATAGAGTGAAAGAGCGAGTAAAATCCCAAATTTTGATGTCACGCGAAAGTGTTAGCTCACGTGCTGAAACATTGGGACACTACTACGGTAACTATAATAGGTACATCAGTAAAAATGAATTAATAGAAAAAATTAGTGCAGTTACCACTGCTAACGTAAAAAAAGCAGCAGAAGAATTGTTATCTCAGCATGAAAAAACCACTCTAGCTGCAATTGGAGAAATTGAATCATTGCCAAGTTACGATAAAGTGGTTTCTATGCTTAAAGCTTAGTGTACTTTAATTATGTTGCTTAAGCTCACTAAAAAGTTCAATGAACGGTTGCAAAATCCTTTTTATAAAAAGTTTACTTTCTGGTTCATCGCGTATATTACTTATCAGTTTATTCAAAGTTTTCTCGCTGTTTCGTAAAAATAAATAGCTTTCTACTGCTTGCACACCAGACAAGACAGTCAAAATTCCTCCTATCACTAGACAAGCAGCTATAGCAGGTACGGTACCCACTGCAATTGCAGTTGCGATTAATGATAACCCAGCTAAGAATGTAACGGCTGAAACGCAAAACGCTATTTGATGTTTTTCTTTATTGTTAACCATAAATACCTCACAAAAACTATATTTTTAACATACCAGTGTTGTCATGTATTGTCAAGTTTTTAAAGAAGATTAAAAAATGCAACGCACATGTGCAAAAGACGCTAACTATGGATTAGCCAAGGAAGAAAGAGTAGGAAGAGGAAGGCTTTTTCTGTTTTAGGGAATATAAAATAAGCGTAGAAAAATATGAACTAGGTGTATAATTCACAGTGTAGTGGTATCTCACTAATCCAATTATTTTTCTCCCGATCTAGCCTATCATCTAATATAGCCTGCCTTATTGATGCCATTAACTTATTCATAAAGAAAATATTATGAATGGTAACGAGCGTGTAAGCCAGGAGCTCTTTAGCTTTCAGTAAATGGTGTATATAAGCTCTTGAATGTTTTCTGCAGGTAAAGCATAAACAGTCACTTTCAATTGGGTTGTTGTCCAGCTCAAATCGTTGATTCCGCAAATTAATATGCTCTTTGCACTTTGAAGAAATAGAATTTCTGTTTTTTACTTTAACAAGTGCGCCACCATGCCTTGCTAAGCGGGTTGGATGCACGCAATCAAACGTGTCAATTCCAAGCTCTACTCCGCGAAAGATGTCCACAATTCCACCAATACCAAGCAAATGAGTAGGCCTGTCTTTTTTCAGGTGGTCCATAGTGAAAGAAACTACATCATGCATCTGCTCTTTACTTTGACCAAGTGATCCACCTATTGCTTGACCAAAAAATGGCAAATCGTTGATAAAATCACAACTTTCTCTACGTAAATCTTGATACACTCCGCCTTGACTAATTCCATACAGTGCCTGCTTGCCATTATTGTTTTTTTCAAATTCATTTAAAGAACGTTCAGCCCATCTGTGGCTCATGAGCATTGATTTTGCTGTGTATTCTTTGCTTACGTGAAATGGAGTGCATTCATCTAAAACTAGGATTAAATCTGCACCTAATTTCTGTTGAATTTGTACAGATTTTTCAGGAGTTAAGCAATAAATTTTACCATTAATGTAAGAACGAAAAATTGCCACATCCTCATTAATTTTGATCAAAGTTTTTTGTTTTTTTCTTATTCCTTTTATCTCTTCCGAAACTGATCCGTGGCCTAAGCTAAATATCTGATATCCACCTGAGTCAGTTAGCATTGGCCCATTCCATCCTATCATCTTGCGCAAACCACCAAGTTTTGCAACAGTATTCTCTCCTGGTTGAAGCATTAGGTGATAGGTGTTGGAAAGTATGATTTGGGTACCAGCTTCACTTATTCTTTCAATATCTGCAGCTTTAATTGCAGCTTTTGTTGCGCAGAATATAAAAGCTGGGGTTTCTACGCTTCCATTTGGAGTTTTAATTGTTCCAACTCTTGCAGAACCTGATTGCTTGATTCTCTTGAATGAAAATTCTTCTTTCATCTATTTGCCTGAAAGTTCTGTTATGATGTTTTCTACTTTCTCAGGAGTAAGATTTTCATAGAAGTCATTATTGATCTGCACAACGGGAGCATTAACGCATGCACCTAGGCATTCAACTTCTTTTAAAGTGAACAAATTATCTTTAGTAGTCTCACCGATATTGATTCCAAGTTTTTTTTTAAAGGTATTTAAAACTTCTTCACTATTGCACAACCAGCAAGGAGTTGTTCTACAAATTTGTATTAGATATTTGCCTACTGGTTTTAAATTATACATGGTGTAAAAATTTGCCACTTCATATACACGAATATGTGGAATATGCAGCATATCAGCAACATAATGCATAGCAGATTCAGAAACCCATCCGCATTGCTCTTGAACCAGATATAGTAAAGGCATAACAGCACTACCTTCTCTACCTTTGGGATACATCTCTATAAACTTTCCCGCTTTCTTGAGGTTTTCTGATGTAAAACTAAACTGCTCTTCTTTTTCTATCATTCATGAGACTCGTGTAAACTTTAACAGATTATACATGTAGAACCAATGATTGCAATTGTTGGTTTTTTGAGAAATAGCATAAAGCTTCTTAGCCCTCTTCAAGCTTATATTTACCTTTTAGTATAAAATATTATATTAATTTTTTAATTTTAGTTAAAATTTTCATTGACATTAACACACAGGAGTAATCATAATAGCATTTTATTAATATTTTAAATAAAATTATGTCTATATTAAGAAGATTGCTCGGGATCAACTCAAATACACAGGAAATTAAAGAAGCGATAGGTTTTAATCCAACAAACGTAGAATTAATTGAGGGGAATGGAGTTGCTTACGGACTCAGCTATCAAGATAATGGCAATGGGAGCAGTAAAGTAAAATTACTTATTAGTCCATTATATCAATCAAAAACATACGAATGTGGTACAAATATCAGCGTAGCAAATGAATTCAAAGATCAATTATCTCTCACATTAATAGAAGATTCAGCTGAAATAGACAAAGTTGGAGTTATCTTTCCTGAAGAAGGAATTAGCGAAGAAGGAGAAAAATGCGTTAAAGGCTTATCTTTTAACACTTACGGAATTAAACAATCAGTTAATACTCCTTCAGTTGAACATTTAGATAAAAGAAAATTACAAAAGAATATTGATAATAATAGTCTTGCAAATGTGGGCAATAGTTACTTTCAACCAAGAGCAGTGAAAGTTGGTAATGGTGACGTAATTGTAATCGCCCATAACTTAAAGGATCAAACTTTAGTTTCTTGGTACTTAAAGTCAAGCGAGAGCGGAAAATTTAAGGTATTGACTGTAGAAAAAGGTGTTACAGAAAGAAAATTGTTCAATTTTGATAATCAGGGGCAATTGGCATTAAATGGAAACACGATGCTTTATTCGCAAGTGAGCAAAAGGATTACTAAGGAAAATCAAGAGGTGAGAAGAACACGTATTTTTAAATTTGATATGGCTAAAGTGATTCAGGGTCTGAAGGATGGAGTTAATGGCTTTTTACTTGGTAATCGAAAAGGTCAAATAGATAATAAAGCACTATCTCTTTCTAGAGAACATGAAATAAGCTTTTTGCAGTATGTTGAACAAACTGAAGGAAATGATCTAGTTGCTTTTCTTGAAAATGACCAATCAGCTAATGAGCAGATGTTACATATAGCAACTCTACTTAAAAATGGATCAGTGTCAGATTTTCCTATCTATCAATTTACAGATCCTATAGAGCAATTATATATTAAAGGCAACGGTCAGGGTGGTTTTATCGTAACTGCGGTAAGTGGAGAAAATATTGTAACTTTTAATCAAAACGGCTCTGGAAAATCTTCTGAAGCAACAATAATACCGGCAAATAGCATCAAAACTCTCAGTGATTTTGTTAATATCATTAACGGTCGATTAACGCCAGATATTATTTCTAGTAGTACCGTGGCTCCTATAACTGTTGCAGAAACGGTTGTGACTTCTAAGAAAACGCCGACTGCTGCAATTATAGCCTTTCTTATAATAGTCCAAATGCGATAAGATATGTGTTTATGGCTATAGCAGGCCAGTAGCATATTACGGTCTGTTCGGATTATTGTAAAAAGAGCTATACTAGCACAGCAGAAACCGACGCTGTGAAGACTACTAAATTGACAACGGAAGCCGTTGCACCTACTTCTACAATAAGTAAACCTTCAACGGAGTCAACGACAGTAGCAAAAACAACTACTACTTCACAAGCGACCACGGTTGCTACAACGTCAACTAGTGTGCCGATAGTATAGCTCTTTTTACAATAATCCGAACAGATCATAATATGCTACTGCTCTACCATAGCCATAAGCA
>NZ_JAPQLF010000136.1:8192-19268 GCF_028982105.1 Wolbachia endosymbiont of Drosophila bicornuta
TACTGCTCTACCATAGCCATAAGCACATATCTTATCCTATTCGGACTATTGCGAGAAGTGCTATAACTTCAGGGACTGAGACAAGTACTGTAAAACCTACAGCAGCGACTGGTGCGTCGACTTCTACGATGAGTAAACCTTCAACAGAGTCAACGACTCAAACAAGTACAGTAACAGTGAAGCCAACAACAGAAGCCGTTGCACCTACTTCTACAACGAATAAACCTTCAACAGAGTCAACGACTCAAACAAGCACAGTAACAGTGGAACCAACTGCGCCAACAACAAGCTCAGAGAAAACTACACAAACAGTATTTAGTATACCAAGTACTAGAACAAAAGAGTCAACAACTCCTATATTCACCACGACTTTACTTCCTCAGTCTACTTCTTCACCACAACCTACTCAACTTGCTATAGGGTCTAATAAGGCAGGAATGATAGGGGGATCTTTGGTTGGAGCAATAGGTATTGTTGGAATTATAGGATTCATAGCATATAGATATGTTAAGGGTCGTAATGCTGCTCCTGTATTAGAACTAACTGATTTGGGTTATAGAAGGCGATCATCTTCAAGTAGCGATGAAGAAATTTTTACCACTGGTAACAGAATGCGAACTATAGCACTTCTCGCAATAGTCCGAATAGGATAAGATATGTGCTTATGGCTATGGTAGAGCAGTAGCATATTATGATCTGTTCGGATTATTGTAAAAAGAGCTATATATATCAATCTGAAACAGTGCTAAATAGTATATCAGTAGAAAGTAGTAGTCGATCAAGAAGTAGCTCATCGTCTTCAAGCGGTGGACCAGGCTCTTGACTAACTGAAGAGGAGTCTAAAAGTGAAAAAAGCTTATCTTGGGATAGTGATGATGTGCCGGAATATCACCTTTAGCTATTTGTCTAAATGTTTTTAATATGTAGACTGTTAGGAAATTGTCTTTTGCTTTTGTGATTTTCATGTTAAAGTATAATTCCTAGGTGAAATAAGTAGCTGCTGTTGTGTGATAAACATAGCAGAGGAAAGTCCGGGCTCCAAGGAAAAATAGTGACGGGTAATGCCCGCCGGAGGTAACTCCAGTTATAGGGCTACAGAAAATTACCGCCTAAAATATTTTTAGGTAAGGGTGAAAAGGTGTGGTAAGAGCACACCATGGCAATGGCAACATTGGTAGTCGAGTAACCAACACTAGGAGCAAGATTAAATAGAAGTGGATTTTATGTTTTCCTCATATCTACTCGGGTAAATCGCATGCGGTAAATGGTAACATTTACTCCAGATAAATAGCTACATAAACAGAACTCGGCTTATATTTCACCTAGGCGTTCACATGATACGTGCGATATAAGCCATGCTATATTTAAATGTGTAGGCATTTCATGCGTTGTCCTTCACTTGTTCTGCTTGATAGCCATCACTACTTTCGCCTACATTAACATTAGAATATTCATCATCATCAATATACTCTTTCAGAACATACCCTCTGCCCCAAACGGTTTCTATGTGGCTTTTTCCATCATTTGCACTTTCAAGTTTCTTACGTAATTTGCACATAAAAACATCAACTATCTTGTTATCTGAAGGTTCATCCAAGCCATTGTAAAGATGATTTAAGAACATTTCTTTTGTTAGTACTGTTCCTTTACGCAGTGCTAGCAATTCTATCATAGAATACTCTTTATTAGTAAGGTGAACCGTTTTACCTTTCACCTCAACAACCCTGTGATCAAAATTGATATTTATATTACCAATCTTTATCACCGATTCAGGATGGCCTTTAGTACGACGCACTATGGCCTTAATTCGAGCTAATAACTCGCTTTTATGAAATGGCTTGGTTAAGTAATCATCGGCACCATACCCGAGTCCTTTAGCTTTGTGATTGACAGCGGATATGCATGAAAGTATTAAGACAGGAACTTTGATTTTTGCACTTCTTAGTCTCAACAATATATCATATCCGTCAATATCACCAGGTAAGTGTATATCTAAAATAACTAGGTCATAGTAATCTCCGTTTGAGGAAACCATATTATTGTTATAATCTTGTGCAGAAGTAACAACGTCACAGAAGTGTCCATCAGAAGTTAAGGCGTTAACCACAGTCTTTGCACTTACTTGATCATCTTCAATTAATAATATACGCATATTTTACACCCCATAAATAATTTATAATTTTAGTAATATATATAACTAAGGAAAGTAATAAATCAAATTTTTATTAACAAATGATCAAAATTACACTTATTAATTAATAGTAAATATATTGTTCCAAAGTTATATAAATAGATCTAAAATATAATAGACATACCATGATAGTAATAATATTTTTAGTAAATATTGAATTAAAGTTACTATTATTAAAAGAATACTTCGGTTAATAAATATTTAACTATTCTATATGTCTGTGTTATATTTTTAATTTACTTATCCTACTATTTTAAAGTATAAGTAATATTTTCAGGAATATTGTGTGGCAATATCAATTTTAGGTGCTGGTGCATGTGGTACAGCAATCGCAATTTCATTAGGTAGTAAGAAAGATGTGATTTTGTGGACTCACAATGAAACTACATTTGAATCAATCAACGGGAAAAGAGAAAGTGACAAGCTGCCCGGTTGTCGAATTTCTGATAATGTGTCAGTAAAATTGGCTATTGAAGACACAATTAATGCTTCAGTAACAATCCTCGCTGTTCCCACTCAGTCTCTGAGGAAGGTATGTCAGCAATTGCATAATTATAATCTGAAAAAAGATGTAGCAATAATTTTAGCTTGTAAGGGAATAGAAAAGTCTACATTAAAATTACCTAGTGAAATAGTAAATGAAATTTTACCTAACAATCCTATTGCTATTTTTTCAGGTCCTAGCTTTGCTGTAGAAGTTGCAAGAAAATTACCCTATTCAATGGTTCTTGCATGCCAAAATAACACATTAGGTTCAAAGCTAGTATCAGAGCTGCAACAAGAAAATGTTAAATTGGAGTTTAGTAACGACATTATAGGAGTACAGATTTGTGCAGCGTTAAAGAACGTTTTTGCTATAGCGTGTGGGATTGTTCTAGGTAGTAAACTTGGGTTTAATGCTCATGCAGCATTGATTACGAAAAGTATGAGCGAAATTAAGGCTTTATACTCAGCAAAAATTGGTGACGGTAGTGTGGATATAAATACACTACTTGGGCCAGCATGTCTGGGTGACCTAATTATGACATGCACATCCTTGAATTCAAGAAACTTATCTTTTGGGTTTAAAATAGGTAATAGTGACAATGGCTTTAATGTTCAGCAGATTTTGTCAGAAGGCAAGTCAGTGATTGAAGGTTTTAGCACTGCTGAGTCCATATTTAATTTAGCAGGAAAGCTAAAGATAAAAATGCCTATATGTGAAGCGGTCTATAGATTATTGTATGAAAGCGCCTCTATAGAGGATACTCTTTCTGTTCTTATAAGTTAATTTTGTATTTGGATATATTGTGAAATTTTTATATAAATTAATATCAACGTGGTGGCTGTCTGGAACAGTAAAAAAAATGCCAGGTACTGTGGGTAGTTTGGCTTCTTTTCCGCTTGTTCCTGTAATCCTGAGCAACAAAATTTTAGGTGCAGCAATTATTTCTTTTTTATTCTTAATTGGATTATGGTCTACAGGTAATTATATAAAACATTACAAGACTTCATGTGATCCAAAAGAGGTAGTAATTGACGAAGTGGTTGGTCAATTGCTGACGATACTTTTAGTTTCGATATTGTTAAGCCAAGAGATGAATTGTTCTTCATTGTTGTTGTGCTTTTTTTCTTTTAGGTTTTTTGATATAATAAAAACGTGGCCTATAAATTTAATCGATAAAAATACCAAAGGTCCTTTAGGTATTATGCTAGATGACGTTATAGCTGCAATTTTAGCCTGTGTTCTTATAGGAGCCTTTTATTGTTTATTGTTGGTGTATGCAGGATAAAAAAATTTATTATTCAAGCTTAATTGTTCAAAATCTAAAGGATTATATACTGTACACAGCGAATTTATCTGAGTGGGAAGTACACGATGAATTTGATAACATCATATTTACAATAAATGGTACCAGGGAGTCATTATTTAATTTTGTGTTCTGTGGAGATCAATGTACCGAGCTTTCTATACAAAAAACTCTAGATTATCTCAGAACAAGAGATATAGAAGCAACATGGGTAATAAATTCACATATGAAAATAAGAGATATTTTAGAAAAGTGTGAAATAAAACACGTTAGCACACCAAAAAAAGCTTTACTTAATATGAAAAATTACTTTTTACCTGCTGATGTTATTCCAAACTTGAGGTTAAATGCTGTGAATGGTAGCAACCTCTTAGAACAGTTAGATCTACACACTTCTAAAATTTTTTATCATGGCGTTGGAATTGTCAGCACATTTTTTCGCGGATTATCAAATTATGATGATAAGAACTCAAGATTAAGATTTTTTCTTGTAACACTAAATAATGAAATTATTGGGACATGCGGTCTTTATGTTCAAGATAGCGTAGCTGGTTTTTATAGTGATGGAGTTTTACCAATTTACAGGAATCGTGGAATAGGTACCCAAATGGTTTTAGAAAGAATAAAGATAGCTAAACAGCTTGAATGCAAATATATAGTAGCACATTGTATGAAATCTTCTGTGAACCTTTATAAGAGATTGGGCTTTCAAATGTTAGGCAATCTTTACTTATATACCTCTTCAGCATAATTCTGAGCGGTTACAAATTTTTACATTTGTTTTAAAAGTGCTATGTTTTTTTTGTATGAAGTGGTTTTAATATTGATTCCAATATTATTCTTTCTCTCTTATTCTAAATTAAAAATTAGTAATAAGATTAAGAACTTACAGCATCAAAATGTTATCATAAATAATTTAATTGATACTGTGAATGATGGGTTTTATATTTGGGATGCAAAAAAACGTATAGAAAAGTTCTCTCCCAATTTACTAATTTTGCTTAATACTGTTTTTTACTCATTTAATGAGTTTGTGAATTTTTTTGAGCAATCAGAAAGCTTAATCAAAAATTTTGTTGAGGCAAAGGAAATAAATAAATCTTTTACTCTAGATTTAAAGTCAAAAGACAGTGAGGTTTATTGCATATGTTACGGTAGAAGCATAATAGATGATTCTAACAATGTGATAGGTGTGCTGTTATGGATAAGGAATGTCTCAGACTGTAAGATAAAGGCTAACGGACTTGAGTTAGAAAATAGTAAGCTTACACACGAAGTGGAGAGCTATAAAAACGTTTTCAACTCTTTACCATTTCCAATACTAAGATATAACAAGAGTAGAAAGGTGGAATTTTATAACTTGTTTTATGATAAATATGTAGATGGTTCTAGGAAATTTGCTATTACCGGTAGCGCTCATAGCACAAAACCAGGAAGACATGTCATAACTTATAAGAACGAACCTAAGGTTTTCGATTTTGTTAAAATTCCAATACAAGGTTCTGGTAGCATAGTAATGTATGGGAAAGATGTTAGTGATGGAGAGAAATTATATACTGAATTAAACAGTTATTTAGCTACACAGAAAAATTTGCTTGAGAGGTTACCGGTTGCTATAGTAATATATAGTAAGAATCAAAAGCTAAAATTTTATAATAATGCTTTTATAAAAACCTTTCAATTTGACCCAAAATTTTTGGCATCTTACCCAACTTATCACGAAGTTATGCTTTACCTCTTCGAATCTAAAAAGCTTTTAGAAAAAGAGGATTTTCAAACTATTAGTAACCAAAGACATGAGTTGTTCAAAAAATTATTTGAATCGTACGATGATACGATGCACTTCACAAACGGAAAAGCGTTCAGGGTATTAACAATACCCTACGCTTCGGAAGGTTTGCTGTTCTCTTACGAAGAATGCAAAAGATAATACTTAAACTCCTTCTCTCTCTACCATGAGCTGTTTTACTTTCGCTATTGCTCTTGCTGGATTAAGTCCTTTAGGACAAGTTTTTGTGCAATTCATTATTGTATGACAACGATACAACTTGAATGGGTCGTTTAAAACATCAAGTCTTTCACCTGTCTTATTATCACGGCTGTCAGCAATCCATCTGTAAGCTTGTAATAGTATTGCTGGTCCTAAAAATTTATCACTATTCCACCAGTAGCTTGGGCAACCAGTCGAACAGCAAGCACATAATATACAGTCGGACAAGCCATCTAATTTTTTTCTATCTTCAGAAGATTGAGAGTATTCTTTATTTGGTAGGGCAGGCTTATCTGCTTGTAACCAAGGTTTAATTGATTTGTATTGCTCATAAAATTGGCTCAAATCCGAGACTAGGTCCTTTATTACATACATGTGAGGTAATGGATATATTTTTACTTCACCTTTTATATCATGTATAGATCTAGTACATGCAAGAGTATTGGTTCCGTCAATATTCATGGCACAAGATCCACATATGCCTTCTCTACAAGAACGTCTGAAAGTTAAAGTCGAATCTATTTCATCCTTTATTTTTATTAATGCATCAAGTACCATAGGGCCACAACTATCCATATCAATAAAAAATGTGTCTATTCTAGGGTTTTTCTCGTCATCAGCAGACCAACGGTAAATTTGAAATCTTCTGATGTTTTTTGCTCTAGCAGGAATAGGATAAATTTTGCCCTTTTGATTAATTTTAGAATTCTTTGGCAAAGAAAACTGAACCATATCACTTACCTTTTATTGTTTATAGCTAAAACCCTTTGTAGATAACATATTTTATTATCATCTACTATATTTTTATTAAATTCCTTTTAAATCGCACACATATTGTAGCAAAGCGAAGCTAAAATCTCTCTTTCTAGATTTTTCATTATAATTTCTTCATCTTTTTTTTGGTGATCATAACCAAGTAAATGCAGTAATCCATGCACTAACATGTGTGCAATGTGAGCAAGAATGGGTATATAATACTCATGCGATTCTCTTTTTATTGTGTCTATTGAAATTGCTATGTCTCCTAAATCGCACTCATTAGACAATTGTTCATACGGAAATGATAGTACGTTAGTTGGCTTATCCATTTCTCTAAATTTTAAATTAAGTTGATGTAGCAAGTCATCATCAGCCAGAGCTATTGATATATTTGGTTTATAGTGGTCTATTTTTAATTCTTTTAGAGAAGCATTGATGACACCTAATACAAAATTTTTAGGATTTTCTATAATGCTGCACCATTTCTTGTCAAGAATATTTACTTCTAACATGAGTGACACATCAGTAAGGGTGTCATGCAAATAGCTGACACTGGAATCCAAAAAAGAAGAGTTATAGACCCTTGTGTCATGTACACAACTGTACGAATATTGTACACTAGAAGGATGTCATCCCAGTGTCTAGGCACTGGGATCCAGGAATTTTGATTAGACATCAAGTTAGTGAATATAAAAGTAGCTAATCTTATATTAAAACACAACGGCTTTAATGTGGTTGCATTAAGGCTGGATTCCAGTGTCAAGCACTGGAATGACACCTTTGTGTTTGATGCAAAATCGGCTATAACGTTTAATGCACTGCCTTCGAGACAAATATTCATACAGCTGTGCGTTGTGTGCTGAGATGACATCATTTAGGAACTGAAATGACAGGTATTACACATCACTCATCCTTATTATTTCATTCCATTCAATTTCCGAAACTGGGGCAATTGATAAACGTGGTTGTTTTAATATAGTCATATTTTTCAAAAGTGGGTTTTGTTTTATATTATTTAACGTTACTTGGTTATTTAAAGGTTTCAAAAACTTTACATTCACTAATCCGAACTTGGGATCATTAACATGATAATACTCTTTAAATACTTCAACGATTCCAAGTATTGCTTTCTCTTTACCTGTATGATAAAAAAACGCAAGATCGCTTGCTTTCATAATTTTCATGTAATTTTGAGCTTGATAATTGCGCACACCATCCCACTCAACTACCTGCTCCTTTTCCATTTTTTGCCACGAGTACTCACTTGGCTCTGACTTAAGTAGCCAAAATTGCATTATTTTTTTCTTCTTAAGTAAGCTGGTATATCATAGATATTGCTGCCCCACTTAGCTCCTTCGCTTACCTGTTCAGCTGGTTTTGTTTCCAGTGTTTTGTCTTGTGTACTTTCACTTTGACTATATGGCCACTTAAATTTCTCTTTCTCTGAGTCTTCGCTCTGACTTATAGGTGAAGTTTCTGATTTATTATTGCGACCATCAATGCCAGTTGCAAGAACAGAAACTCTAACTCTTCCCTCCATCGCTTGATCAAAAGTAGCACCAAATATTATATTTGCATTTTCATCTACTTCTTCACGCACTCTATTGGCTGCAGCATCAACTTCAAACAGAGTCATATCTCCGCCACCAGTAATGTTAATTAATATTCCTTGCGCACCTTTCATTGATACATTATCAAGCAATGGATTAGATATTGCAGCCTCTGCAGCACTAATTGCTCTATCTTCTCCTTCTGCCTCTCCGGTGCCGATCATCGCTTTGCCCATCTCGCTCATTACTGTTTCTATATCAGCGAAGTCAAGATTGATAAGCCCTGGCATGACCATCAAGTCAGTTACTCCTCTGATGCCAATGTGCAGAACATTATCAGCAAGTTTAAATGCATCAGAAAATGTAGTTTTTTCATTTGCAATTCTAAATAAATTCTGATTTGGAATGACAATAAGTGTATCCACGTATTTTTGCAGTTCTTCAAGTCCAAGCTCTGCAATGCGCATACGGCGCACACCTTCAAAACCGAACGGTTTAGTTACAACTCCAACAGTCAATATCTTTTTTTCTTTTGGCGCTCTATCCTTAACTGCGGCTCTTGCTTCTCTGGCTGCTTTTGCAATTACCGGTGCTGCACCGGTTCCAGTACCACCGCCCATTCCTGCTGTGATGAAAAGCATATGACTATCTTTTATATGCTCCATAATCTCATCAATTGACTCTTCTGCTGCACCTTTGCCAACATCAGGCAAAGCACCAGCACCAAGGCCCTTAGTTAAATTAATGCCAAGCTGAATTTTTTTATCACATAACGACTTTTCTAGTGCTTGAGCATCGGTATTTGCGACAACAAAATTCACTCCTTGCAAATTAGATTGGATCATGTTATTCACAGCATTTCCACCAGCACCACCCACTCCCACAACGGTAATCCTTGGGTGCAATATAGGTAACTCCGGCAGACTAAGATCAATAGACATTTAAATTACTCAAATTTAGCGAATTCACTTGATAATAAGTTACCGCTTTTTTAATAATATGCAAATACTTTTCACTTCTATAGGCGTAAACAGTAAACGGGATTTACTTATTCTTAACATTTATACTAATAACTGCCGTTAATTATAACAACTAGATTCTTAGATGACATCACTTAACCGATGCAAAAAATAGAAAACGTTTATAAAAAGGGACAGAAACCTATCCCTTTTTATTTTGTTAAAGATTATTAGCTTCCTTATCTTTCTCTTCCCCTTTCAATGCTTCAACCGCAACATCTTTTAATTTTGAGGCAATTTGATATGTTCCATAAAGAACAGCAGCTGCTGCAATTGCCATTATGGCACCCGCAACTATCTGACCAGCAACACCTGTTCCGATAAATCCAGGTAATGAAGCAGCTATTGCTTGATTTGTTCCAAGAAAGTAACTGGCAGTCTTAGCAAGAAACCCAGAAGCTTCTGCTGCACTAACAAAGCCTGCTTTCATATGCATTGCTGTAAAGACAACACTTGCAACTGCAAGCGGAAATAATGCTGTTCTCCCTCTATTGTGCATAGCGTACTGACCAGCTCCACCAGCAGCACCAGGAATTCCCCAGTATTTTTCAGCTCGTATATATCCTTCTGAAATAGCATGAAAAATGCCATCCCCTTTTCTATACTCATAATTTGTTAATGCCATAACTCTACTCCTTAAATAGAATGTTAAAATTTCATTAAGGAAGGATATAGTAAAAAAAATTGCCTGTCAAGTAAACTAATTTTTTAATATACCTTTATTCTGTAATTGAGCGCTTCAGCAATGTGTGCTCTTTTCACTTCTTCACTTTTTGCAAGATCTGCAATAGTTCTTGCAACTTTTAATACGCGTGTGTAGCCTCGATTGGAAATGTAATTTTCTTTCAGTACGTATTTTAGCAATTCTAACCCCATAAGCGTCAAGTTAAGGAAATAAAGGTATGAAAGAGATAGAATAATAAGGTATAAGTTCTCCAAGATATACTTTTAGTGAGAGAACCAATGAATAAAATAACTTGCTTATCAAAAAAGCTCAAAGAATTTTTTAATGAAAAAGCAGAGGAAATCTCAATTACAACAAGGTTTATAAAAAGAAAGAGAAAGCTAAAAGGTTCATCATGCGTAAAAGCCATGGTCTTGGGTAATATAGGAGTTGATAATTGTAGCGTAGAAACAATGTGTCAATTACTAAACGAGGACTCGATAGATATAACAAAACAAGGTTTGGATTTTAGATTTACTGAAGAAGCAGTGGAATTTATGAAAAGGATGTATAATGAATCTGTGATTCTCTTTAAAAATATCTTGCAAGTTGATTGCAAAATCTTACAGCAATTTAATAGTGTTAAATTATTGGACAGTAGCTATGTTACTCTACCTAACAGTATGGAAGAGATGTATAAAGGTTATGGTACTAGCTACAGTGGCTATGAAAGCAATACTAAGTCTGGAATAAAGTTACAATTAGTTTTCGACTACATGAATCAGATAATAGACCAACTTAATTTAACGGAGTGGGTAAGATCAGACCAGGGATATAGGAAACATTTAAGTAATATATTAAGCAATGATTTGCTAATATCTGATCTCGGTTATTTTGTGCCAAGTTCTTTTAAACAAATCAATGAAATAGGAGCTTATTTCATAAGTCGTTATAAATCCGATACCAACATATATGATGTAGAAACAAATCAAAAAATGGAGTTATTAGAATGTTTAGAGGATAAGTTATTTTTAGAAAACGAGGTATTGTTAGGAAAAGAAGCAAAAATTAGAGTAAGAATTATATGTCAGAAACTAACTGAAGAACAGTATA
>NZ_JAPQLF010000137.1:0-5057 GCF_028982105.1 Wolbachia endosymbiont of Drosophila bicornuta
TATACTGTTCTTCAGTTAGTTTCTGACATATAATTCTTACTCTAATTTTTGCTTCTTTTCCTAACAATACCTCGTTTTCTAAAAATAACTTATCCTCTAAACATTCTAATAACTCCATTTTTTGATTTGTTTCTACATCATATATGTTGGTATCGGATTTATAACGACTTATGAAATAAGCTCCTATTTCATTGATTTGTTTAAAAGAACTTGGCACAAAATAACCGAGATCAGATATTAGCAAATCATTGCTTAATATATTACTTAAATGTTTCCTATATCCCTGGTCTGATCTTACCCACTCCGTTAAATTAAGTTGGTCTATTATCTGATTCATGTAGTCGAAAACTAATTGTAACTTTATTCCAGACTTAGTATTGCTTTCATAGCCACTGTAGCTAGTACCATAACCTTTATACATCTCTTCCATACTGTTAGGTAGAGTAACATAGCTACTGTCCAATAATTTAACACTATTAAATTGCTGTAAGATTTTGCAATCAACTTGCAAGATATTTTTAAAGAGAATCACAGATTCATTATACATCCTTTTCATAAATTCCACTGCTTCTTCAGTAAATCTAAAATCCAAACCTTGTTTTGTTATATCTATCGAGTCCTCGTTTAGTAATTGACACATTGTTTCTACGCTACAATTATCAACTCCTATATTACCCAAGACCATGGCTTTTACGCATGATGAACCTTTTAGCTTTCTCTTTCTTTTTATAAACCTTGTTGTAATTGAGATTTCCTCTGCTTTTTCATTAAAAAATTCTTTGAGCTTTTTTGATAAGCAAGTTATTTTATTCATTGGTTCTCTCACTAAAAGTATATCTTGGAGAACTTATACCTTATTATTCTATCTCTTTCATACCTTTATTTCCTTAACTTGACGCTTATGCTTTTTTGAACATTCCAGGAAATGCAGAAAAAAATGTTCAACATTATATCAGGAGCCCTTGTCGTTTTAATCTGCACAGATTGCGAAGTTAAATGAAATAGCTTCACTGTTATGGTAAGGGCGCTGGCGAAGGGTGTCAAGCAAGTTTTTCGTTTCTATATGCGCTACCTTAAGACTTCAAGGTCTTAACGCACCTAACTCCATCTGCATATAAATTTGCATGGCTCTTTCCAGTATTAAGCAATGCAAATCCAATGTTGTCTACACTAGAGCGCAGTTCCCCTATTTCCTCATTATTTTCATTTGTCACTTTAGTGCCAATATCTGGAAGTGCGTTATCTCCATCAACAAGGTAAAGTTTTCTTCTGAATATTTCTTGTCTGCTCATTCGATTTACAACTTCCTGACCTATATAACACCCCTTATTAAAGCTTATACCGTTTACTTTATCGATTAAAAATTGCAGTGGAAATGATGAATTCTGCACCATATCTTTCGCTCCATCTGGAACGAGATTTTGAATTCTAACTTTTTCATACTGAGTAAAATCCCCAACCGGCTCTTTTATTTCATCTTTATGTATGATCCTCATTCCTAGCAGCTTGTGCCTTGGATCTTGAAAAATAACTTGTGACTTACCACTACACTCCGCCAACTTAGTATTAAACAAAACTCCAACCTTATATAGTGCGCTAACGTCTTTAATTTTCACTTTCAAATAAGTTTTAAGCAAATCCAGTTTCTCGATTATTTGCTGCAAGTGCATGTTTTCGCACTCCAAGAGGGTGTATTTACCATATTCAATAAGAAAAAAATCATATAGATATTTTCCCTGAGGGCTAAGCAATAAAGAGTAAATGGCTTTTTGGCTATCCAACTTATTAATATCATTGGTTATAATACCCTGCAGAAAATCTCTAGTGTCAGGCCCATATAGCACTATCACACCACGACTTAAAAATGGTATATAACTCATGAAATCTCTATAAATAAATCTAAATTTTATTATATAACATTAGGCTCTTTTAGAAACTGCTTTTGGCGTGCATATTTTATAATGGCGTGCATATTTTACAAGCTCCAGCCCTTGAAATCTAACTTACGAGTATATATATATAAACTTATAAGTTAATTTGTTGATGAGGAAAAACAAATGTCAAGTATAAGTTTAAACGTATTAGATGATAGCGTGCTGATCAAGCCTATTAGCGAAGAAAAGCAAGGTGGAATTGTGCTTCCATCAAGTGCTGAAAAGAAACCTACTAAAGGTGAAGTTATAGCAATTGGTGAAGGTTCACGCAATTCAAGTGGCGAACGCGTAACTTTAACTGTGAAAGCTGGTGATAAAGTGTTCTATCGCCAATGGGCTGGTACAGAAATAGAACATAATAATGAGAAGCTTATCGTGATGAAAGAGTCCGATATACTTGCTGTCATTAAGTAGCAGTCTTTATTTTACTAAACTGAAACAAAGCGCAACATAGCGCATTGTAAATGATTTTATTATAGTTTTCTAAATTTTTTATTAACAAGAGGTGATAAAAATGACTAATGTAGTAGTATCAGGTGAGCAGTTGCAAGAAGCCTTTCGTGAAGTTGCAGCAATAGTGGATTCAACGGTAGCAATAACTGCAGGACCTAGAGGAAAAACAGTAGGGATTAATAAGCCCTATGGAGCACCAGAAATTACAAAAGATGGTTATAAGGTGATGAAGGGTATCAAGCCTGAAAAACCATTAAACGCTGCGATAGCAAGCATCTTTGCACAAAGTTGTTCTCAATGTAACGATAAAGTTGGTGATGGTACAACAACGTGCTCAATACTAACTAGCAACATGATAATGGAAGCTTCAAAGTCAATTGCTGCTGGAAACGATCGTGTTGGTATTAAAAACGGAATACAGAAGGCAAAAGATGTAATATTAAAGGAAATTGCGTCAATGTCTCGTACAATTTCTCTAGAGAAAATAGACGAAGTGGCACAAGTTGCAATAATCTCTGCAAATGGTGATAAGGATATAGGTAACAGTATCGCTGATTCCGTGAAAAAAGTTGGAAAAGAGGGTGTAATAACTGTTGAAGAGAGTAAAGGTTCAAAAGAGTTAGAAGTTGAGCTGACTACTGGCATGCAATTTGATCGCGGTTATCTTTCTCCGTATTTTATTACAAATAATGAAAAAATGATCGTGGAGCTTGATAATCCTTATCTATTAATTACAGAGAAAAAATTAAATATTATTCAACCTTTACTTCCTATTCTTGAAGCTATTGTTAAATCTGGTAAACCTTTGGTTATTATTGCAGAGGATATCGAAGGTGAAGCATTAAGCACTTTAGTTATCAATAAATTGCGTGGTGGTTTAAAAGTTGCTGCAGTAAAAGCTCCAGGTTTTGGTGACAGAAGAAAGGAGATGCTCGAAGACATAGCAACTTTAACTGGTGCTAAGTACGTCATAAAAGATGAACTTGGAATCAAGATGGAAGATCTCACGCTTGATGATCTTGGTACGGCTAAAAATGTTAAAATTACTAAAGATAATACCACAGTTGTCAGCGAAAACAGCGATTCTGAAAGTGTGAAAGCTAGAATCGAGCAGATTAAATCTCAAATTGAAACTTCAACTTCTGATTATGATAAAGAAAAGCTAAGAGAACGTTTAGCGAAATTATCAGGTGGCGTTGCTGTGCTCAAAGTTGGTGGAGCAACTGAAGTGGAAGTTAAAGAACGTAGAGATAGAGTCGAAGATGCGCTGCATGCAACAAGAGCTGCAATTGAAGAAGGCATAGTTCCAGGTGGTGGAGTTGCGCTTCTTTATGCTTCATCTGTTCTCGACAAATTAAAAGGTGCAAGTGACGAAGAGCAAATAGGCATAAACATTATCAAGAAAGTTCTCAGTGCTCCAATTAGAAGGTTAGTTAAAAATGCTGGTCTTGAATCTGCTGTTATAATTGACTATTTGATTAAGCAGAATGATAAAGAGCTTATATACAACGTTGAGGCTATGAATTACGCTAATGCATTTACAGCTGGTGTGATTGATCCAGCAAAAGTGGTGCGTATTGCTTTTGAAACAGCGGTATCTGTTGCGAGTGTGCTGATAACTACCGAATCTATGATAGTTGATGTACCAAGCAAAGAAAATGCTTCATCTCCTATGGGTGCAGGAGAAATGAGTGGCATGGGTGGATTCTAAGTAGAATGAAACCGTGGAGCAATTGCTCCACGGTAGTTCCAAAAAATCTCACATTTTACTATTCGTTGAAGGTAATACGTTTGGTGCAGAAATGCACTACTGTTTGCATCCGTTTCACTTCTTTATATTGTGGTTGTCTAATGACAAAAAGGCAGCATAAGAAAACTATAACCCCTAGTATATTTATACTATAGCTGACCCAAGCAACACGTCATACCGCGATTCATTCCACAACTGTACGAACATTACAATATGGCACATAGTAAACGATGTCATGAAAGTAGCTGACACTGGAATGACACCCTTTTGGATGGAAACCAGTGTCACGCACTGGCATGACACCCATTTGTTCCTATAGTTGTCTTTTCTCGTCTACCTTATTTTGCCACTCTGCTGAACAGATATAGCACTTCTCGCAATAGTCCGAATAGGATAAGATATGTGCTTATGGCTATGGTAGATCAGTAGCATATTATGATCTGTTCGGATTATTGTAAAAAGAGCTATACTATCCAAGGAGGAACAATTTCTACATTGCTCGCCTGTATCGCTCTAAATGGTTTAGAAAGCTATTTAAAAGAAACAATGGCAGATCAGATAAGAAGCTATAGAAAAGAAAAACTTGGTAGATCATGTAGAGAAAAGGCAAAAAGATCACTCAGCATAATTACTTATGCCGATGACTTTGTGGTATTTCATGAAAGTAAGCAAATTGTCCTTAAGGCAGAGATTTTAATCAAGGAATGGTTAAAAACCATTGGATTAGAATTAAAGTCATCAAAGACAAAAATTTCTCATTCATTGAATCCTCTAAAGGAAAAAAAACCAGGCTTTGATTTTCTTGGATTTACAATACGACAGCATACAGTAAAACAAGGTAAGAAAACATACAAGTTATAGCACTTCTCGCAATAGTCCGAATAGGATAAGATATGTGCTTATGGCTATGGTAGAGCAGT
>NZ_JAPQLF010000137.1:5107-16652 GCF_028982105.1 Wolbachia endosymbiont of Drosophila bicornuta
TGCTTATGGCTATGGTAGAGCAGTAGCATATTATGATCTGTTCGGATTATTGTAAAAAGAGCTATACTAATAAAACCGAGCCGCAACTCTATAAAACGATATACATTAACCGCTAAGTACAAACTTAAAGAAATGTGTGGAGCACCACAAGAAGCTATTATAAAAAACCTAAATCCACTTATTAGAGGATGGTGTCAATATTATACTTCAGTGATTTCAAGGAAAGTCTTCGAGTTACTAGATAGCGTTATGTTTAGAAAACTATGGAAATGGGCAGTACGTAAACATACAAATAAAGGCAAATACTGGATAAAGAGGAAATACTTTAAAAGGTATAAGAATGATAATTGGAGGTTTATGACAAGTAATGGAAAATATCTTATCAAACATGGAGACCATGCTATTAAGCGGCATATCAAAGTGAGAGGAGCAAAATCTCCATATGATGGAGACTGGATATATTGGAGCAGTCGTAGAGTACCAGATAAGTCACTAAGAGTGATAAAATTACTGAAGATGCAACAGGGTAAATGTAATTATTGTCAGCTATATTTTAGGTCAGAGGACATAATTGAAGTGCATCATCAAGACAAAAATAGGAACAATAATACCATAGGAAATTTGTCTTTATTGCACGGGCATTGCCATGATTATTTACATAGGAGTGTGTATGACAAACACCAAGTTAGAGAGAAGCCGGATGTGGTGAAAGTCACAAGTCCGGTTTCGAAGTCGAGTGGGGAGAGGTGACTTTCCTCACTTAAATAACTATGGTATTGGAAAATCTTGTGAAAAGGTCAGTGAAGAAAGGCAAAAGGATCGCCATATGAGCATAGGTACTGTGATTAAGAATGTCCTCACTCCTGAGTGTTTAAAATCACAATCGCAAGTTCATCCATAAGGTAGGGATTTAGTATTGACTTTACAACAATAGTCACTTTAAATTGGTAACTATTGTTGCAGTTAAAGTATCAATGCCTTTTTTCTTTTATTTTTTTGCAATTCTAAGCATTTTATCTGCTGTATGCGTGATTAGCGTAAGAAATCCTGTGCATGCAGTATTATTTTTAATTTTCACCTTCGTTAACTCTGCAGTGCTTTTCATTCTTCTTGGAGCTGAATTCATTGCTATGATGGTACTGATAGTATACATCGGTGCAGTTGCAGTGTTATTCCTCTTTGTAGTTATGATGCTCGATATTGAATACATAAGGTTGCGCCAGGGTTTTGCAAAGCATTTCACTCTTGGTGCTATATTATGTGTTGTGTTTTTTCTAATCATCAGCTTTGTAATCCGCAGCTCAGCACCGAATATAAGCAATGTTATAAACTATAATACTAATAACGTGAAAGCTATTGGTAATTTGCTATATACTGACTATATGTATGCTTTTCATCTTTCTGGAATTTTGCTGCTTGTTGCAATTGTCGGTGCAATTGCTCTTACTTTGCAGGATAAGAAAAAAGGAGTTAAAAAACAGAATGTGTTAAAGCAATTGACGCAATCTTCATCTGTAAAATTGATTAAGGCTAAATTTGGAAAAGGAGTAGAATGGAAATAGGATTAAATCATTTTCTGATAGTTGCTGCTGTTTTGTTCACTATTGGAGTCTGCGGTATTTTCATCAACCGTAAGAGCATAATCAATATATTGTTATCAATAGAAATATTATTGCTGGCAATTAATATCAACTTAGTTGCTTTTTCTGCCTTTATGAATGATATAGTTGGGCAAATTTTTGTGATGTTTGTGTTGACTGTTGCGGCAGCAGAGTCAGGAGTTGGGCTTGCAATATTGGTTGTATATTATAGAAGCCGTGGCAATATAGACGTTGAACAAGCGAACTTAATGAAAGAATAAAAGTATGACGTATATACTGAAATTAATAGTATTTTTGCCACTTTTTGGTTCGCTATTTGCAGCACTTTTTAGAAAAAGTCAGTTAGTTACAACCGCAGGGATTGGAATATCTGCAGTTTTATCTTGGTATGTTTTTCTCACCTTCTCTGAAAATTATCACTTGAGTTTATTTCCTTTGTTTTCATTGAGCATCTTAAAAGTAAATTGGGCAATTAGTGTGGATGCTCTCTCATCCTTAATGCTTATTGTTATTACCACCGTTTCACTGGTAGTACATCTCTACTCTATCGGTTATATGGAGCATGATAAGGGGAAGTCGAGGTTTTTTTCTTACCTATCGCTATTTACGTTTTGCATGATTGTGCTGGTTGTAAGCGATAATTTCGTGCAGCTTTTTTTTGGCTGGGAAGGGGTTGGCCTATGTTCTTATTTACTCATAGGATTTTGGTTCCAAAAATATTCTGCAAATAATGCAGCAATTAAAGCATTTGTTGTGAATAGGGTAGGAGACTTTGCACTATTGATTGGAATCTTTCTTATTTATTATACATTTCACTCTTTGAATTTTACTGAAGTTTTCGACACAACTGATCTTCTTGGCACGCAGAACATTAGGGCATTCTGCTGTGAATTCAAAGTAACTCATATAATATGCATATTACTTTTTATTGGCTGTATGGGTAAATCTGCACAGCTTGGTTTACATGTTTGGTTGCCAGATGCAATGGAAGGGCCAACTCCTGTTTCTGCACTTATTCACGCAGCAACGATGGTAACAGCAGGTATATTTTTAGTAGCAAAGTGTTCTCCATTGTTTGAGTTATCAAATGTGGCACGAGAATTAATAGTTATCGTTGGAGCACTCACTGCTTTTTTTGCAGCCACCGTTGCAATTACTCAGAACGATATAAAGAAAATAATTGCTTATTCAACCTGCAGTCAACTTGGTTATATGTTCATGGCATGTGGGCTTTCTGCTTACAATGTTGCTATTTTTCATTTAATGACACACGCTTTTTTTAAAGCTCTACTATTTCTTGGTGCTGGCAATGTGATTCATGCAATGCATCATGAGCAAAACATTCAGAAAATGGGAAATTGCTGGAAGAAAATCCCTTGCACTTACGCTCTCATGTGGATTGGATCTCTTGCGCTTTCTGGGATATTCCCATTTGCAGGTTTTTATTCAAAGGATTTGATAATTGAACATGCTTATAGCACGGATAGCTTTGCTTTTGTAATAAGCTTAGTTGTTGCATTCTTCACAGCGTTTTACTCTTGGAGGTTATTGCTTCTTGTGTTCCACAGCCAAAAACAAAGTAAAATTAATATACATGAGGCACCAAAGATTATGCTTATACCATTACTGATACTCGCTTTTGGATCAGTATTTTCTGGAATATGGGGAGCAAATATTTTGAACATAACTAGTAATGCGTTTTGGAAATCAAGTTTAGTGATGATTGATGAGCATGGAGTTCATAATTTCTTTATAAAACTACTGCCAACCTTAGCAAGCCTGAGTGGAATAGCACTTGCGTACCTAATTTACCAATATCAAGTAATTAGGCAAATTAAGAGTAAGTTTTTACTTAAGTTTTTGCAGAATAAATGGTACTTTGATGAGGTGTATGAGTTTGTTATAATTGCACCGATAAGGTTTATATCTAGGCTTCTATGGAAGTTTGATGTTAAGGCTATTGATTCATTTGGACCAAATGGTGTTGTAAGGTTGGTTAATGAATGTTCAAAAAGTTCTATAAAGTTACAAACTGGTTATATATTTGATTATGCATTTATTATGTTTGTTACTCTAATAATCGGTGCTTTATATATTATTGGAATTAAATAGAAGGTGTTGTTACTTAGTATATTCTTGCTTCCACTGATAGGAGGGTTGATTTTATCCTTAATCAGGATTAGTCATCAATCTATACACCTAAGATTCCTTGCTCTATTTTTTGCTGTACTTCCATTTTTGCTTAGCATTGTAGTTTGTATAGAATTTGATTATAACAATGCGGACTTTCAGTTTGTCAGCTACCCAATTAGAAATGTTGGAATAGGGATAGATGGTATATCGTTGCTTTTCCTTCTGCTTACAACTTTCTTGTTTGTAATTTGTATACTCTACAACTGCAAAATGAGTTATACGACCCTAAAAGCCTATATGGCATTGTTTCTACTGCTTGAGAGTTTTGTAGTCGGTTTTTTCGTTTCACTGAATGCTATAAGCTTTTATGTGTTTTTTGAAGCTGTTTTAATACCAATGTTCTTTATTATTGGCATCTGGGGAGGAAAACACAGGGTGTATGCAACGTTTAAGTTGTTTCTTTATACATTAACCGGCTCATTATTATTTCTACTTGGATTGGTTTACATCTATAACATTTTTGGAACGTTTAATATACAAAAGTTAGCTACATTAGTGCCAAGCCTTGATCTTGAAGTGCAGTCATTGCTGTGGATTGCATTTTTTATTTCTTTTGCAATAAAAGTACCGATGTTTCCATTTCACACTTGGCTTCCTGATGCGCATGTACAATCACCAACTTCTGGATCTGTGATTTTAGCTGGCTTGCTTATTAAAATGGGAGGATATGGATTTTTAAGGTTTTCTATTCCAATGCTTCCTCAGGCAAGTTTATATTTTTCAAATTTCGTTGTTGTGCTGAGCATTATTGCGGTGATATATGCTTCGCTAGTTGCGTTTGCTCAAGATGATATAAAGAAGTTAATAGCTTATTCTTCAATAGCACATATGGGGATCGTTACTGCTGGCCTCTTTTCATTTTGTGAGGAAGGAGTACTGGGTAGCATATTTCAAATGATTAGTCATGGCCTTATTTCTGCTGCTCTATTTTTGTGTGTTGGAATGCTATATACTCGAACTGGAACTTTGGAGATTGCAAAATATTTTGGCATAGTAAACACAATGCCAAAATTTGGTTTTATGTTCATTTTATTTTCAATGGCTTCAATAGGGCTACCTGGAACATCTGGATTCATAGGTGAGTTTTTGGCTATGGTTGGAATGTTTAAGAGCATAGGGTTTTTTACAGGATTTATCGCACTTGGCACTATTTTAAGCGCAGTTTATATGCTGAATTTATGTAAGCAAATAATATGGGGGGTTAGCTATTCTAAATTATTAAATAACCGCTTGGATAGCATAGAATTTTCTGTCTTAATTCTGCTTGCAGTGTTTGTTATTTTGCTTGGATTCTACCCAACCCTTGCACTGAATTATTTGAAGCCATGTATGGCAAATTTGTTAGTCAAATATAATGCGCTATGAATTATATACAGATATTGCCGGAAACGTTCTCTATTATCTCCTCGTTAGTGTTGCTACTGCTTGGAATTATATTTAACCGCCGAACTATCAACTTATTAGCACTTGGCTGCACAGTGGTAACTTTGATTATTTTAATTATTTCGGCAGAAAACAATGAAATTTTTCTCTTTAATTCGTTGTTAAAACTCAATTTATACATCAGGTCAGCCCAAGGGTTAATTCTCAGCACAGGAATTTTAATACTTTTGATGCTGAATTTATCAAAATATGACTATAAATATGAATTTTCAATACTGATTCTTTTTGCGCTATTTGGCATGATAACTTTGGTTTCAGCAAATAGTCTGATTTCTTTTTATTTATCTTTTGAGTTGATGAGTATATCTTTGTATGTTCTTGCGAGCTTTAATAAAGATTCAGCTTATTCATGTGAAGCAGGAGTGAAATATTTTACACTTAGTGCACTATCTTCCTGCATTATGCTATATGGAATGTCGCTGCTTTATGGATATACAGGACAAGTCAATTTCTCTGAGCTCGGTTCATTCTTGCAAAGCCATCAGATAACTTATGGAATAGTTTTTGGGTTAGTTTTTATCCTTATTGGTTTGTGTTTCAAGCTTGCTATTGCTCCTTTTCATATGTGGGCTCCAGATGTCTATCAAGGTGCACCTACCATAGTAACTGCGTTTTTTTCTACAGCTCCAAAAGCTGCACTTGTAACATTTTTAATTCGATTGATGAATGAAGAGTTAGTAAATGTAAAAAGTTATGTTCAGCCTATTTTCTTATACGTTTCAGCATTGTCTGTGCTTATCTCAGCTTTTGGGGCCTTACGTCAGCAAAACTTAAAAAGGCTGCTTGCTTACAGTTCAATTGGTCACATTGGTTTTATATTTGCTTCACTTTCTATTTTTACACAAGCAGGAACAGATAGTGCCTTAATGTATCTGGTGATATATATCATCACAAGCATAGGGCTATTCTCATATCTTGCACAAATTGACGATGACGATTGTGATATTGCAAATTTATCTGGTATAGGGAAGAAACGCCCAATTGTAGCATTTCATCTTTCTGTACTGTTACTCTCGATGTCGGGAATACCTCCACTTGCAGGTTTTATCGCTAAATTTTTTATATTCAAAAGTTTAATAAATTCTGGCTTTATCAGCCTGTCTTTGACCCTTGTGGTGGCGAGTGTTGTATCGTGTTACTATTATCTAAATATTGTAAAAGCTATGTATTTCGATAAAGCTACTGGTAATAAGGTTGCTTATTCTAAGGGCCTATTCATTATCACTTCGGTGGCTTCGCTGATCAACCTCGTTCTTTTCTTGTACGTTTTACTCACTCATTGAACTAAAGGGCTGACAAGGTGACCCCTGAGGGTTTTCATATTCATCATTACAAAAAAGTTTCAAGCACTAATAAAGAAGCGTTGGATTTAATTGATAAAGGAATATCAAATGAAACTATTATTGTTGCTGATAAACAAACAGAAGGCAGGGGGCGCACCGGAAAAAACTGGATTTCTCCAGAGGGTAATTTTTATGCAAGTTTGGTAATAAACCTCTTTAACGATTATCTGAATGAAAGCCAGCTTTCGGTGTCATTCCAGCGCGTGACGCTGGAATCTAGAAATCAAGAAGAATGGTCAAGCACACAACTGTACAAACGTTGTGGTATTCCCACCAAGGATGATTTCATCCGAGTAGCCTGGCACTGGGATCCAGAAAACTTAATTACAAATGGGCACATCAGGCAACTGTGTAATAAGAACTGGATTCCAGTGTCACGCACTGGAATGACACCACATACCACCTGCAAATTGCAATGTTCGCATAGTTATGTGTCAAGCACTGGGGAAAATACTGGGATGATAGAAAGAGGTTTAATGAATCAAGTTAGCAAATTAACAGAATTGACTTTTGTTACTGCTCTTGCTGTTGGAAATGCTATACTTTCATTTATAAATGGTCTAAATCTCCAGTATAAATGGCCAAATGACATTCTAATCGATGGCAAGAAAATAAGTGGAATATTGCTTGAAAAAAGATCCAATTCGAATTGGCTCATTATAGGAATTGGAATTAATGTCAGTCATGCACCACTTCCAGGAACAACGTGCATTAGCAATTACGGTGAGTCTGTGTCTAACATAGATCTGTTAAAGAAATTAATAATAAATTTTAATAAGCTAAGAAAGCAATGGCTACTTGATGGGTTTTATGCTATAAGAGAAATGTGGTTAAAAAAAGCATTCAAAATGAATGAGCAAATCAGTGTAAAGTTAGCTGACAAATTGTATGAAGGAATTTTTGCTGATATAGATAAAAGTGGTAAATTGGTGTTGCAGCAAAAGGATGGAAGCTTAATTTATTTTGATGCAGGTGAGTTATTTATTGATAATGCATTATGAATACATATGTAATTTTTGCTTACCTTATTAGTTTCACGCTGATTGCTGGAGAGCTAATTTTTACCATTTCTTGTTATACTAAAAGTAAAAAAATTCTAGAAAGCCTGAAAGATAATCATGAAGAAGAAACATAAGCGATTACTTATAACTTCAGGAATTTTCTGCTTTTTAAGTTGTGCAGTTTTTTTTATTTTAACAACGCTCAAAGAAAATATCTCATTTTTCTATACAGTAAGTGAGGCAATAGTTTTACCAAATGGTCAAAAACTAATCCGTGTTGGTGGAATGGTTGTTGAAAATAGCGTGATACGCAACGAAAGTGAAGTGATTTTTCAAATGACAGATTTTAATAAGAGCGTTATGGTGAAATATCAGGGAATACTTCCACCAATGTTTTCAGAAAAAAGTGGTGTTGTTGTGCAAGGTAAAATGTTTGATAATAGTACTTTTCTTGCAGATAGAGTGTTTGCAAAACATGATGAGAACTATATGCCGAAAGTTTTAAAATAGATTCCTTAACCTGGCTGTATTGAAACGGTATGTAGAGAGAGTCACAGCCTAGAGACTATTACTCTTTCCAGTTTAACCCCAATCTGGTTCATTAATGGTATTGTTTTCTAATTCCTCTACTTTTGTCTGTAAGTTATTCAGGCTCTGTACTAAACCACTATTTTCATTACCAACCTTTGTAATTATAGCACTTCTCGCAATAGTCCGAATAGGATAAGATATGTGCTTATGGCTATGGTAGAGCAGTAGCATATTATGATCTGTTCGGATTATTGTAAAAAGAGCTATAGCTCGTCAAGCTTACTCCTTTCTTCTGTTAGCATGTCATTTATAGCACTTCTCGCAATAGTCCGAATAGGATAAGATATGTGCTTATGGCTATGGTAGAGCAGTAGCATATTATGATCTGTTCGGATTATTGTAAAAAGAGCTATACTGTTTCGCTACTATAAATGTTGATCCACTCTTTGTATTTGTTATTTTTAACCCCTTTAGTTGTTATCTCATTTACCATATGGCGTATAACGATTTGGTATATGTTAAAGCAAGAATAAGATGCTACTAAAGCTTCATTAACAGAATTGTGATATGCGGCACTCATGAAAAAGTCAGTAAAGGCAGAACAAGCTCTTGACTTTTTGTGATCATCAGATAGATCACAATCTTCAAAATATTTTTTATACTGTTCTCGAACATAAAATGCTCCTTGTGCCAAATTGATTAAACTACTCATCATTTCAATATCATCAACTCTAGCTGCAACAATTAAAAAAGCACGAGCGCAATCTATACAATACAGAAAATCCTGCTGAAGGTAGAACTTGAATTTTTCATAATCTAATGTATTATTTATCAATTCAACATTAAAAGGGTGTTCTTTTATTTTATCAATAAGATCAGAACACTCTTTTACAATTACGTTGTACAGTTCTCCTTCTATTTCGTTATACACTTTATAAGCCTCACAATAAAAATTGAATATAAAAATTATTACTAATATGGTATAATTATTATGAAAAAGCGTGCTATGCTTTAACAATAAGCTAGTATATAAATATGGGGCTGTAAATCAAAAATTTTAGCAATCTAAAGAAATTTTACTATTACCTTCTATATTGAATTCTCTACAAAGATCAGCAGATAAGTCAATGTTTTCCCAAGAAAATCCACCGTCCCTTTCCGACTGTTTACCAAAATGTCCATAACAGGCTGTACGTTTATATATAGGATGATTAAGCGATAAATGCTTGATTATGCCTTTTGTTGATAAATCTATATTATTCTCGATAAACTTTTTAATTACTCTTTCCTCTACCTTATTCGCACCAAATATATCAATATAGAATGAAGTAGGTTTTGATACACCAATTGCATAAGAAAGCTGCACAAGACAACGTTCAGCCAAACCTGCAAAGACAATATTTTTAGCAAGATATCTTGCCATATAAGCCGCAGATCTATCAACTTTGGTTGCATCTTTTCCGGAAAACGCTCCTCCACCGTGTGGAATATAACCTCCATAAGTATCAACCATAATTTTTCGTCCGGTTAATCCACAATCACTAACCGGTCCACCAATAACAAATCTACCAGTTGGATTGACTAAGAGATTTTCCTCAGGACACATCCATCCTTCAGGTAAAGATGAAACTATGTAAGGGTAAATTATTTCTTTTACTTTTGATTGATCCAAATCCTCAGGGTGCTGTATTGAGACAATAATACTTTCAGCACGTACCGGTAGGTTATTCTCATATGCCAAAGTGATTTGTGACTTTGCATCTGGACCAAGTTTTGCTTCTTTAACTGCGCTCATGATATTTTTCAGAATCGAGTGTGCATAAAAAATGGGTGCCGGCATAAGGTTTTCTGTCTCTGTTGTTGCATAGCCATACATTATGCCCTGATCTCCAGCACCTTGATCCAACCCTATTGCAATGTCATTTGATTGCTCATGCAGCAATATATTTACTTTCACTTTTCTCCAGTGGAACACATCGTGCTTGTAACCAATATCTTTTATTGTATTCCGTACAATACTTTCAATCCTGCTATTTTTGATGTTAGGCCCAAACACTTCCCCAGCTATAATAACGTTATCTTTGGTGACTAAAGTCTCTATTGCAGCTCGCGCAAAAGGATCAGTAAAAAGGTACTCATCAAGTATTGCATCTGAAATTTGATCTGCTACTTTATCTGGATGACCAGCCGCCACTGATTCACTGGTTACTAAATTTTTATATAAACTCATGTTTTTGCTTATACAATATCAAAACCGCTATAGAAAACACAGTTAGTAACTACTAAACGGTGGGTCTGGGAAGAGTTGAACCTCCGACCTCACGCTTATCAGGCGTGCGCTCTAACCACCTGAGCTACAGACCCATGATTTATTCAAGCTGAAGCTTTCATATTATCTGTAGGCACGATATCAATAAAAGTCTTTTTATTTGCTGACCTTCTAAAGCTGACCCAGCCTTCTATTTTAGCAAAAATCGTATGATCTTTACCTATACCAACATTCTTCCCAGGATGGAATTTTGTGCCTCTTTGGCGCACAATTATGTTACCAGGAATAACCTTCCCATTCTTCTTTATTCCTAACCTACGACCTGCTGAATCTCTACCATTACAGGAACTACCACCTGATTTTTTAGTTGCCATACCTTACCTCTTACTTTTGAAGACTAATTTCATTTATACGAAGAACAGTTATATACTGCCTATGACCAGTTTTCCTACGGTAATTTTTTCTTCTTTTCTTCTTAAAGATTATAATTTTTTCCCCCCTGCACTGCTCCAACACTTCAGCTTTAACAGTAGCATTAGATGAATAAGATAAGCCATTATTTGAAATACAAATCACCTTATTGATTTCAACCTCTTTTTTTTCTTCAGCTTCTAACTTCTCTACCTTTATTATACTACCTTCTTTTACTAAATATTGCTTTCCACCAGTCTCAATTACTGCAAACATGATAAATATAAATTATTGTTATTAACTTTAATCCTAAACGATGTCATATACGCTGTCAATATAAATAAAAAGCATGACTTAACGTTCTTTTTGAGCTACTAAAATACTTCTATCTGTTTTCATCTTTTATCTACCTTTTCTCAGACAGTAGACTTCTTGCATAACCTAAGCAGAAAAAAGGCAAATAGTTATTATAGCTCTAAGTTTACCGACACCGTCATGCAAGTAGCCCCTTCTCCTGTCATTTTAGTAGCTGACACTGGTTCCTTTATGACGATGTCATCCAAGTGTCAGCTACTCGGATGACAAAAAAAGGAGCACTAGGATGACATCATCCTTTTTTGGGATTTCAGTGGGCTTTGTTGCATCGCTCTTCGGATAGTAGGTAACGCACAATAAATTTATGGAGCTATCTCAAATTTAGCCATACCAATATCAGTGAACTTATTGAGCAAATAGCATTTATAGCTCTTTTTA
>NZ_JAPQLF010000137.1:16702-24035 GCF_028982105.1 Wolbachia endosymbiont of Drosophila bicornuta
ATGTGCTTATGCCTATGGTAGAGCAGTAGCATATTATGATCTGTTCGGATTATTGTAAAAAGAGCTATAATTGACTGATAGAGTTGCTATTGTTATGCAATACATCATCCAATTCAGGAACGAATTTCGTGTTCAGCTCTGCGATTAATTTATCTAAAGCTTTGTGGACATAACCAAGCTGCGCTGGATTTCGCGCAACTGTTTCATCATAACCTTTAGGTTTGGTGTTATAGCTCTTTTTACAATAATCCGAACAGATCATAATATGCTACTGCTCTACCATAGCCATAAGCACATATCTTATCCTATTCGGACTATTGCGAGAAGTGCTATAACTTCTATTTTGCTTATTACTTTAAGTTCGTTTTTGCTTTCTTGTTTACTATTATTCATGCTAACTCCTATAAAAAATTATAATTTTAAAATCAATTCAGCTACATTGAAGTGGTATGTGGAAAGAGTAACAGCTAGCAAGCTATTACCTTTTTTATTAAAGCAACCCGTTCTCTTCGCCAGTAGCATGAGGGAATATGGAAGCTTCTGCAATGCCTGGCTGATCATCACGAAATTCCTGAAGCTCATCTCGAAGAGTTTGAAGTTGACTTTTTATTTCAGTTGTATTGTTCCATATATTTGATATAGTTGTTGACAGTGGCTCCACTATGCCAGTTGTAATGTTGCTGCTTAAATTTGTGTTATACTCATTAATACTGTCTATCAAGCCATCATAAACCTTTTTAAGGTATGTTATAGCTGCGGCTGTTTGCTTCATTTCCGCTATAGGTATTTTTTCCAGTGGCTGATTTATATCAAAATCTAACTCCTTAGCACCTTTTTCTTTATTCTGAATTTTTACTGAATCTATACTTGGTTTTACAAAATCTGGTTTTGTAAAAACCGGGCTCTCAAGTTTTAGTAATTTACTTTGGTCTGAAGGCTCGTCACCAAAATATAATTCTACATTGTTTTTACTCATAATAAGTTACCTCCTATAAAAAAATTGATTTTCATAAATTGCTACCATACAAGTAGCATTGAATCGTTATTGTTTTCTACTATTGTAAAATCTGGAGCTTCTGCAATGCCTGGCATATCGTCCTTGATTTGCTTGAGCATCTCAATCATTTCCTTGTTCTGTTTACTCTGCTCGTCAAGTTTCCCTTTTAATGCATCAATAATAGCTTTAGACTGATCTTGATTGCTGAGATCACCGATCACAGCTGTCACTTTCTCACAAGCCAGTTTGTGAATGATGTCTTTAAGCTCTTCTGCGCCTACGTTATCCAAAAGTTCTTTAAACTGCTCATTAGACATATTGCGAGCAAAAGCTTGAAGTTTGTCTGGGTTGTCAACTAAAGACTTAATGATAATCTGAATCTTATTAGAATCAGTTAAATCCTGAGCAATTGCTTCGAGTTTCTCAGGATCAAGCTTATTATAGCCTTTCTTATAATAGTCCGAATGCGATAAGATATGTGTTTATGGCTACAGCAGGCCAGTAGCATATTACGGTCTGTTCGGATTATTGTAAAAAGAGCTATAACTAAGTCTTTCAGTTGTTCTTCTTGCAGACTATTTACTAAAGCTTTCAACTGATCACCTTCTAATTCTTTGGAAAGTATTGTCAAGTGGTGCTCAGCCAAGTCTTTTGCAAGCACTGTAAATTGCTCGTCATTTAAAGTTTTAATAAGTGCTTTGAACTGATCCACTTTTAAGTGAGGTAAAATTTCTTTTACTTGCTCTGGATTTAAGTCTCTAACTAGAGCTTCAAGCTGAGCATCATTTAAAATAGGAACAATTATTTGTAACTTTTCTGGATTTAGTTCCTGAGCAAGAGTTTGTAATTGGTGATTGGTTAGATGATCCACTAAAGCTTGGAGTTGTTCATCTGTTAAGTTCTTTGCTAAGGTCTGTAGTTGGCTTGAGCTCAGTTCAGGAATTATTTTTTGCAGTTGCTCGTTACTAAGAGTATTGGTAAGAGTTTTTAGTTGGTCGTCTGTTAGGCCCTGAATAAAAACTTTAGTAAACGCGTTTGATAGCAACAGTAGCACATCTCTTATATGTCTCTCACAGTAGTATAACATAATGTCTTGTAATACCTTATTGTCAGGTGAATCGATTATATTTCCTGCCTCGTCTGAAAAATAATATTTATTGCTGCCAGTATCTGAATCTTCCCATGTTACATATTTGTATTCCAATTTTTTTGATTTAATAGAACTGCTACACATAGTTTTGAAAGGCTGCACAAGCTCTCTTGTATATGATAACTTAGCCAACTCATTACCGTAATATACAAATGTATGGTTACTTTTTACATAATCTAAGTTAGAATCACTTTTATAATCTTTGGCTACCAGATTTCCTTCATTTTCTTCCTCCAGACATATGTAACTGTCTAGGCAAGAACTGCTGCAAAGTTTTATAGGCAATAAGCCTAGTACTACATCGTTTTTATCATCCAGCGATACAAGCTCAACTTTTTTAATAGGCATTGTAGGATCATTACCTTCAGGCCACTTTATCCTTGTAGTCGGGGTTTTTCTAAACACCTCTTTTCCAGGTATCATCTTAAAAACATGCTTTTTTCCACTCATGAGTATTACCTAATAAATTTAATTATAGCTATTCTAACATTTATTGATTAATTGATTGTTAAGTTGGTATATATTAGAATTATAATAACAAACATTACTTGTGTAGAGAGAAGTGACGAAAAGAAATAGGGATTTTTAGGAAACTAGTATAAAACACTCATAGATTAAAATAAGCTGTTTTGACAGGTTTTGTGGCGGCTAGAGCTGTATAGACTGGTGGAGGCAAGCGGGATCGAACCGCTGACCTTCTGCGTGCAAAACAGATGCTCTACCAGCTGAGCTATACCCCCAGGTAATTCTTGCTTAAAGCATAAATCACTCAGGCTGAAATGCAAGAAATATTTATCTATTAGGCTATTGCTAAATAGTGTACAAATTCTGCAGGGTGTACACACTTCTCTATTTTTTTGTCTCCTTAGCGTTATAAGTCACACCATCCAAATAAATCTGTGAACTGAAAATTAACAAGAAGTTTTCCTTTAAAAATTTTTTAACTAAATTATCACTAACGCAGTATATTATATAATTTATTTAACCACACATGAAAATTTTAGTTTGATTAAAACGGATAAAAACTGTATTGATGTTTAGTATAGCTGAAAAATGAAATGATCCCGTAGCTCAGCCGGTAGAGCAACTGACTTTTAATCAGTGGGTCACGCGTTCGAGTCGCGTCGGGATCACTCACAAATTTTGAAAAACATGCTAAAAGAACAAGACAAAATATTCACCAACCTAAATGGTAAAGGAACTCCACTACTTGAGTGTGCAAAAAAACGTGGTAGCTGGCAAAAAACAAAGGAATTACTGGATTTAGGATCAGAAAAGATCATTGATGAAGTAAAGAAATCTGGTTTGAGAGGTCGAGGGGGTGCAGGATTTTCCACCGGCATTAAGTGGAGCTTTATGCCCAAAAATCTCCCAAAAGCATATTTAGTAGTCAATGCAGATGAGTCAGAACCTGGTACATGTAAAGATAGAGATATATTGCGATATGAGCCACATAAGTTACTTGAGGGAATTCTCCTGGCCGGCAAAGCGATCAGCGCATCAGTTGCATATATTTATATCAGGGGTGAATTTTATAATGAATATTTAGTTCTAAAAAAAGCACTTGAGGAAGCCTATAAAGAAGGTTTAATTGGAAAAAATGCCTGCAAATCAGGTTATGATCTTGATGTGTTTATCCATAGGGGCGCAGGAGCTTACATATGTGGGGAAGAAACAGCTCAACTCGAATCAATTGAAGGAAAAAAGGGCTTTCCTCGCATGAAGCCTCCATTTCCCGCAGGTGTTGGACTTTTTGGCTGCCCAACCACGATAAACAACGTTGAAACTATAGCAATGGTTCCAGATATTCTGAATCGCGGAGGAGAATGGTTTGCATCTCTTGGTAAACCAAATAATACTGGTACCAAGGTCTTTTGTATTTCAGGGCACGTAAACAACCCGTGTAATGTTGAAGAAGAGCTCGGAATTCCATTACGTGAATTAATTGAAAAATACGCAGGTGGAGTGCGAGGAGGTTGGGATAATTTACTTGCTGTAATACCTGGTGGGTCTTCAGTGCCATTAATTCCAAAATCTATATGTGATACTATTGAAATGGATTTTGATTCATTAAGAACTGCACAATCAGGGCTTGGTACTGCTGCTGTAATAGTGATGAATAAATCAACTGATATAATAGCTGCAATAGAGAGGTTATCACACTTTTATATGCATGAGTCCTGTGGACAATGCACACCATGCCGTGAAGGTACTGGATGGATGTGGAGGATTATGAAGAGGATGGTGGCAGGAGATATTAAGCCTGATGAAATAGATAAGCTGCTTGACCTTACAACTCAAATAGAAGGACATACAATTTGCGCACTTGGCGATGCTGCAGCTTGGCCGATTCAAGGATTAATAAGACATTTTCGCCATGTTATCAAAGAGAGAGCGATAATTTAACTTTACTTATACTTCTTGAGCCGTTTTGCTACTTAGCAACCAGAGCTAAAAAATATTGATTCCCTTCTCTTTTAGGTGCCAATTCTACCTTTGCGATATCTTCAGTGTCTCGAATTAGCCGTTCTAATTTTTCCAGTCCAACTTCAGTGTTTATAAGCTCTCTCCCTCTAAATCTCATTGTGACTTTAATTTTATGTCCGTGGGCAAGTAAGTCTCTTGCTTGACGCAATTTTGTTCCGTAATCGTGATCACCAATATTGGGACCCAGTTTAATTTCTTTTATAGTTAATGTTTTTTGTTTCTTTTTTGCTTCACTTGCTTTCTTTTTTATATCATACTTTTGCTTGCTATAATCCAGAATTTTACATACTGGAGGGGTTGAATCAGGTGCAATTTCTACCAAGTCTAAACCAACACCCTGTGCAAGCTCCAAAGCTCGTTCTATTAGCACGATTCCGATCATCTCACCACTGTGATCAACTAAGCGTACCTCCTTAGCTGTGATGAATCCATTAATTCTGTTTTTATTGTTCTTTTTAACTTGCAAACTTTAACTCCATTAATTCAAATTAATACTTTTTAACAACAATTCAATAGCCTTCTCCAAAGAAAAAGACTCCTGTCTTTCCGATCCTAAATTTCTCACTGACACAGTTTTACTTGTAACTTCATTTTTGCCTACAATCCACAATATAGGAACCTTGTTTGAACTATGCAAACGTATCTTATAACTAATTTTTTCATTGGTCAAATCAGTCTTGACTCTCACACCTTGTTCTTTTAAAATATTGCTAATTTCTGTGGCGTAACCGTCAGCTTCATTTGTAATGGTCAGAATAGCAAGTTGCGTTGGAGCAAGCCAAACTGGAAATTTTCCTGCATAATTTTCTATCAAAATTCCGATAAAACGCTCAAAAGTCCCAAGAATTGCCCTATGTAACATGACAGGGTGATGCTTGTGCCCATCTGCCCCTATATAAAAAGCTCCCAGACGTTCTGGTAAAATGAAATCAACTTGCAATGTTCCACATTGCCAGCTTCTGCCTATTGCATCTTTCAAAACAAACTCTAGCTTTGGACCATAAAATGCACCTTCACCAGGGCTCAGTTCATAACTCAAGCCCGCTTCTTTAACGGCTTCAAGCAGCGCTTTTTCAGCTCTATCCCACACTTCATCATTACCTGCTCTAATATCTGGACGGTCTGAAAATTTCACAGAAATTTCATTAAATCCAAGCTCTGAATATACTTCTTTTAAAAGGTCACAAAACTTTATAGTTTCAGAATTCACTTGTTCTTCCATACAAAAAATGTGTGCATCGTCTTGCGTAAAACCACGCACTCGCATCAGTCCGTGCAATGAGCCTGAGCTTTCATTCCTATGACACGTACCAAATTCTGCCATACGTATCGGTAAATCACGATAGCTTCTGGTGTGAGAATTAAAAATCTGCACATGACAGGGGCAATTCATGGGTTTTATTGCTAGCTTTTTGCTTTCAGATTCATCAACAATAAACATATTTTCACGAAACTTATCCCAATGTCCAGATTTTTCCCACAGCTCTTTGCTTACTAAAATAGGAGTTTTTACCTCAAAATAGCCATTATTTATTAGCTTCTTTCTGATGTAAGACTCAAGAACATTATATAAAATATATCCTTGTTCATGCCAAAAAACCTGCCCGACAGCTTCCTCTTGGATGTGAAATAAATCCATATCCTTGGCAATTTTGCGGTGATCACGTTTCTCTGCTTCTTTGAGACACTCAAGATAAGCGTTTAATTCATCCTTATTTCTCCATGCTGTGCCATATATTCGCTGCAACATTGGGCCCTTTGCATTACCTCGCCAGTATGCACCAGCTACTTTCATAAGTTTAAACGCTTTAACTCTACCGGTTGATGGTGAGTGCGGACCACGGCATAGGTCAACAAAATCACCTTGCCTATAAACAGTTAGGTTTTCACCCTCTGGTATGGATGAGATAATATCAACCTTATATTTTTCGACTATACCACTAAAGAAATCAACTGACTGCTTGCGAGTCCAAACTTCTCGAACAAATCTGTGGTTACTTTTTACAATCTCTTTCATTTTCTTTTCTATTGCGGTAAGATCGTCCGTAGTGAAGGTACGATCTGTAGCAAAATCATAGTAAAAACCGTCCTGAATTGTTGGGCCGATAGTAATCTGAGTATTAGGAAATAGCTCTTTCACTGCCTGCGCCATTATATGAGCAGCATCATGCCTTATTATATCTAAACCCACTTCGTCACTCAGTTGTATCACCTCTATCTCTGCATCAGCTTCAATTTCACGTGAGAGATCATGCAACTCACCATTTACCTTAAAGGCAATTGCTTCTTTCAAAACATCGGGTTGTAATATATCAAAGCCAGTAACTTTACCACTGTATTCTTTTACTTTTTGTTCGGCTGAAAAAGTAATCCTAATCATTTATCGACCCTTTTGTCTAACCCTCTCTTTGTCATCCCAGTGCTTGACACTGGGATGGCTTTGTTGCATAGCAACTGAAAAAATTTGGTGGCTACTGACAAAATTCATTATAAAATAGCCATTTAACCTTGAAAGAAAAAATATGCCACAAAAAATGAGGGTCAGTAACCATAGCGAATATAACAAATTTCTAGAAAAAAGAGGAAATATTTTTCATTATATCAACGAAGCCATAGAAAAGTGGTACGAGAATGGTCCAAAAATACCAGGTGGCAACAATATTTATAGCGATAAAGTTGTAATTTTGGTGCACATAATA
>NZ_JAPQLF010000138.1:0-7588 GCF_028982105.1 Wolbachia endosymbiont of Drosophila bicornuta
TCTTGGAGAACTTATACCTTATTATTCTATCTCTTTCATACCTTTATTTCCTTAACTTGACGCTTATGGATCTTGGAACCTGGACAGACTGTCATTCTTGAAAATGCTACTTTTCATAAGTCTGATAAGATTATCGAGCTTGCTAAAGGGGTTGGTGCAGAAATTTTGTATCTGCCGCCTTATTCTCCAGATTTCAACAAAATTGAGCATCATTGGTTTGCTATAAAAAACAGAGCCAGGAAAGACATTCCTCTATTCGAATCCTTTCGTCGTGCTGTTGATTCTGCCTTCCTATGACCTGTTCGGACTATTATGAGAAATGCTATAACTCTTTTAATGTATAGTAGATAAGCGTAGAGTAATAAACCTCCCTATTCAGTGAAGTTGGTCCAATACACTTTTCAAGTTGATCACCTGTTTTTCCTGCCTCTGATGTTTTTTCTTCTTTAGCCAAACTTCCAATCATAATACACCTCCTTAACTATATTTATATTATACCAATTAACATATATTAAAAGAAATCAAACTGTATAACCTCGCCCTACACTAACTTTTATGATTACTTAATTGTGTGAAAATAACTGCAAGTGTTAAACTTGAGCTTTTATTTTTCATTATACATTTCTTACTACATGTTTATACTGCTGTCTTGCATAATAGACTATTCGAAGTTACACAAGTATTTTTTTTATTAGATAAGAGTTAGTAAGAGCCTGTTCATAATTTTTTCAGAAGTAAGGCAGTGAAAGCCAGAACTACCATTTGTAGGCTAGTATTGAGTTTTCGCTCACAATTTTTCCACAATCTTCTACATTTTTCTAACCAAGCAAAAGATCGCTCCACAACCCATCTTTTGGGCAATACAACAAAGGAACGTAATTCATTTCTTTTGATCACTTCAACGGTTGCAGCAATAATCGTTTTTATTTGAGTTACAAAATTCTCTCCAGTATAGCCTGCATCAACCAGTACATTTTTAACTTCCGAGAGGTTTTCTTTTGCATTTTCGACCATTCTCACAGCACTGCTACGGTCAGTTATCTCTGCTGTTGTTGTATAAATTGCATGCTTGCGTATCTACTGCAATACGGCCCTGAAATCTTCTTGCCTGCATCATAGCTTCAGCAGTATCTGCATTTTTTATACTCTGTGCATCAATTATGCAGAAGCTTTTCCGACCATTGTTTTGTCGCAATTATTTTTTTTTAATACCAGCTCCAGAACACTTTCTTTATTTACATCTGGTTTTTCACTCCACTTCTTAAAATAGTCGTAACAATTGCGCCATTTTGGGAACTCGTTTGATACCATTCTCCACTAGCAACCACTTTTTAACACGTATAACACTCCACAAAATATATCATGTAAATCAAGTGTTCTTGGTTTTGTCTTCTTTCTGCAAGATTCCAGATCTGCTACAATAATCTCAAACTTTTCTCGACTTATGTCACTTGGTTATAAACTTCGCATATCCTACTTTATATACTTTATCCTCTCACTTTATCTCTTTTTTGAGATTACGTACAGGCTCTAAGATACAAAGACGTTTTCAGAAATCTTTAAGCTTAATAACATCCTCTCTCTTTGGACTAGTTGAGATTAGATGAATTGGTACACCTATTAATTTTTCTAACCCTTCTATATATTTTATTAAATTGATAGGCAATGTTTCAATCGACCTTTTACCTTGAGTGTTTTCTTTCCAGCCAGGAAACTCTTCATATATTGGCTCTAATTCCCCTTGTATTGAATGCAATGCGGGTAAATAATCATACATTTTTCCGCTATACTTGTAACCAGTGCATATTTTAATTGTATCAAAAGAATTAAGCACATCTAATTTGGTTAATACAATGCTTGAAACTCCAGAGAGTTGTACGGCCTGGCGCACTAAAACTGCATCGAACCATCCGCAACGCCTTCTTCTATTGCTCACTGTTCCAAGTTCCTTACCTATAGTAAACAAGCTATCTCCTACTTCATTTTTCTGCTCAGTAGGAAATGGGCCATTGCCCACTCTTGTTGTATAAGCTTTTACCACACCAATAATGTAAGCATTGGAGGATAACCCTGAGCCTGTTATTGCTTGCGATGCTACAGTATTACTTGAAGTAACAAAAGGGTAAGTTCCGTGGTCGATATCTAAAAATGCGCCTTGGGCACCTTCAAATATTATTTTCTTACCTTCTTTCATCAAGTCATTTAATATCTTCCACACAGGTTTTTTATATGAAAGAATTTTTTCTGAAATCTCTTGAATTTCCTTTAATATTTCTTCTTTTTTAACAACCTGGTAGTTAAGGCCTTTCCTGATAGCATTGTGGTAATTCAAAAGAGTATCCACTCTTTTATTGAGCTCATCTGCGTTTTCTAAGTCACAAAGGCGTATAGCTCTCCTTCCAACTTTATCTTCATAACATGGCCCTATCCCTTTGTTTGTTGTACCAATTTTGTGATTTCCATTTAAATCTTCAAATAGCTTTTCCTTGTCCTTATGTATGCTAAGTATTAATGGACAGCTCTCGGATACCATCAAGTTGTTATAGTTTACGTCTACTCCTTTAACTTTCAATGACTCTATTTCTGAGATTAGAGCGTGTGGATCAAGAGCAACGCCATTTCCTATGATAGATATTTTGCCTGGCCTCAAAACAGCAGAGGGCAGTAAATTTAATTTATAAACCTCATCATCTACTACTATAGTGTGCCCTGCATTATTTCCTCCCTGAAATCTCACAACTACATCTGCATTCTCAGAAAGATAATCTACTATTTTACCCTTGCCTTCGTCACCCCATTGCAGACCAACAATCACAATGTTATTCATCATTATTTTCTAGATTAATACATAAATATTAATGCAGTACGCTACAAATGGAAAGAGAAATCTACGCCTTTCCTACACCCCTTAAATAAAGAAATATACTGTCGATTTTCTTAATATATTACCAAATTATTCATCATTATATGATATAACTTACAGCATATTTACAGTAAGGTGTTATTTATGAAAGAGACAAAAGGAAAAAATAATAAGAGTCCAGTAGTTAGATTAAATGCCACAGCTAAAGAGTTCAATTTTAGTAAATTAAGAGCAGATCAAGATAATAAATTAGCGAATTCCGGTGAAACAATGTTCTTAGATTTTCAAAGGATGAATTTTATTATTAACGGAAAAGAAATAGATAAAAATCTTATTATTGCATTTAAGGAAGGAGCTAAGCACCGCAAAAGCGAACTTTTTAATAGTGATGATATATATAATGACGAAATATTTAACAAAAAAGGAACAAGAGAAATAGATACGGATCATGGCAAAGCTTTTGTTGCTTCAGTACTCGAAGATATTGAGAAAGAGCTTGTAAGTAATGCATTGGGTGAGCTATGTAAAAATCACTGTGAAAATTCCAAAACTGCCAATCATCAAAAAACCGATTCATATAAGAAAGAATTTGAAGAATTTTACAATGCTGGCCAAAGGTATATCCATCTATTACCAACAGAGAAAGATGAAAACAAGGATTACCGTTCCTTTGCAAAAGAAGTTTTCAAAAAAATGTTCAGATACGCTGGGGCAGAAGTTCCAAGTGATGCTATTTTAGAAGAGCTAGTTACCAATTGTAATCAAGCAGGGTATGAGGCTGCTCCATTTATACAAACCCAACTTGCACTTGGACAGTCGTTCATAGTAGAAAATCCTAAAAAAGTAATAAACATTGATTGTGCTAACCAAAATAATGTGAGAATTAGATCTGATATGAGGCTACCAATACTCTCTGTTAAAAATCAAGTTATGCATGGCGATAAGATATGTAATCTGTCTAGTTCATTGGAATTTACAATTGAATCTCACAATGGTGAAGACTTTGTAACATACAGAGATGGTAAATTGTCACTTACTATTCCTAAAGAGTTAAAAAATTATAAAGATAATGGCAAGAGCTTGTTTGACATTATTAAAGAATATTTTCAGAAATTCTGTGCAAAATTAGGATTTAAACCTGAGACAAAAATACAAATAGAGCATGGCTTCGGTGCTCAAAGTATAGCACTTCTCGCAATAGTCCGAATAGGATAAGATATGTGCTTATGGCTATGGTAGAGCAGTAGCATATTATGATCTGTTCGGATTATTGTAAAAAGAGCTATAACTATTTAGATGGTACAATATCAACCACAGGATCAGATGCAAATGAAGAATTTATCAATCTTTTAAGCGAAAATCTCAGAGAGAGGTTATTGGGGTCAGGAGTTGCTCTAGAAGATGAAGATGTTGATGATGTTGTTGAAGTCAGAGTATCTACCGTTATAGATCTATTGAGTGATTATGCTAAATTGGAAGATAATAAAGAACACAGAGAGTTATTAATAAGTAAAGTAGCAGATAATTTAGGACTTTCCACTCAAGATAAAACAGCACCAGAAGTATTGATGGAATTAGGCTCTTTACCTTCTTTGACAAAAGGTCAGGTTAATCATAATCAAGTGCAGTCTGTTGTAAATACTTTTATTAAGTTATAGCCTTTCTTATAATAGTCCGAATGCGATAAGATATGTGTTTATGGCTATAGCAGGCCAGTAGCATATTACGGTCTGTTCGGATTATTGTAAAAAGAGCTATAATTATTGAATGGAAAAGCGAAGTATACAAAAAAGGAGGTGCGATTAATGCAATTGATGCAATTCATAATGAGATAGATAAGGCAATTGTTGAGCAAGAAAAAAAAGCAACCAACAAACAAGATATAGAAAATGATAAATGGACAGATAGAATCAAAAAACAGAATTATTCTGCGGAATCACATGAACATTTACCTTAAAGATATTAGTAGGCTCTTTAAATATTTTAGAGTTCATGGTTACAACGGTTGCTATTTTACAGTGCATCTCACAACACTTTCTTCAAAAATATACATGTTAACATACCCTGGACGTACAAGATCACACTTATACCCAAGCTTTTCATAAAATACTTTCGCTTTTTGAAAATTCATGGTTGCAACGGTTGCTATTTTACAGTGCATCTCACGACCATAATCATGAACTTCTTCCATTAGCTGCTTTCCCATACCTTTTCTTCTATAATCAGAGTGCACCCAAAGCAAGTCAGTGTAAATTGAACCATAGATAACAAAACCGCTACAACCTACAATAATTTGTTCAGTATCATCGCGAATAAAAAAAGCAAATGGGTTACACGTACCTTTATCAACGGTTTCTTCATTAATCTTTTTGAGTAGGAATTCAATGTCTTTGCTACTTGGTGATGTGGTGTGTTCTATTTTCATCTCTCGGCCTAATACCGCATACTGATTTCTCTCTTTATCTTATATAAATTAATTAAGTAAAGTGAATACAGTATCCACACTAGTAAAAAAAATGTGGCACAAAACATAAACATTGCAACCAGTGGCAACAGCAGGGAACTTTCTATTGCTATTCCACCTTTTCTCAAAATGCTTGCTGGCTGATGGAGAGTGGACGATAAATTCACGGAAAATTTTACTATAGGAATATTTATAGCACTAAAGATGGCAAATACTGCTGCTGATTTTTCTGCCCTCGCTTCATTATCAAAAGCGCTCCACAATGAAAGGTAGCCAACATATAGGAAAAATAAAATCAGCATTGAAGTAAGCCTTGCATCCCATACCCACCAAGTGCCCCAGGTTCCTTTTCCCCAGATGCTGCCTGTGATTAAGCATATTGCCGAAAAGACTGTCCCTGCAGGAGCAGCAGCATGTGCCAAGACACTAGCAATGCTATTGTTCCATACCAATGAAATGAAACCAAGTGATGCAATTAATCCATATATTCCAAGAGCAAGCCATGCAGAAGGCACATGAATGTACATGATTCGTACAATTTCTCCTTGTTTATAATCTTCTGGAGAGAAGAATAACGCCAAAGACATTCCAATTAAAAAACATGCGAAACAAATAACCCCAAGCCAAGGTAGAGCTTTCTTAGAAAAATAAGAGAAATTTGTAGGCTTTAATAAAAACATTCGTTTTGAGAATAATTGTGTTAAGAATTTACCAATTAGTTTGAGTTTTATCAACAGGATAGTTTTTCTATATTTACGTAGGTCAACAAATTAGCATAATTTCAGTAGCAGATTGCTAGCTATTATTTTTAGTATATGACCCTTAAAAAGCTTAATCTACACTTAGTATCAGATTCAAGTGGTGAAACTGTTATATCAGTTGCAAAATCAGCTCTGAAACACTTTCGTTCTGTAGAAACGATCGAATATGTTTGGTCTTTTGTAAAAGGAGAAGAGCAGATTGACAAAATTCTGGAGGAAATTAATAGGAAAAGTGATGAGCATAATTTTGTTATATGCACTATTACTGATGATGAGCTAAGAAAATATCTAAAAGATAACTGTATAAAGTTGAAAATTCCCTATAGAGCAATATTATCACATATTATTAGAGAAATTTCGTCTTATCTTGAAATTGAAAAAGACGAAAAGCTTGACTTGCATACTGAGATAAATAACGAATATTTTCAGCGCATTGAGGCAATAAACTACACTATTAATCATGATGATGGACAAAATATTCAAGATATTGATAAAGCAGATATAATTTTGGTTGGAGTTTCACGTACATCAAAATCTCCCACCAGTACGTATTTAGCTTACCGATGCTATAAGGTTGCAAATATTCCTTTTGTTAGTGGGGTACCCTTTTATGTCGACTTGGCAAAATTAAAAAATAAACTAACGATAGGGGTAACAATAGACGTAAGTAGGCTAATAGAAATACGCAAAAATAGACTTACTTCAATTAACAACGAAGATAATAATATATATGCTAACCCTGAGAAAGTAGAAAAGGAAATTAAAGAAGCAGAGGAGCTCTTTAAACAGAATAACTGGCCAATTATCGATGTCACGCAAAAGTCGATCGAAGAAGTATCAGCAACAATTATACAATATTTTAATAAAATGTTATCAATTGACTAACTCTTGATAAGTGATTATAATGTAAAGTGATTTAATTCTTACTATAGATATGAAAGTCAAAGGGTCGCTAAAATCTCATCGTAACAGAGATAAAAATTGTAAAGTTGTGAAAAGGGGTGGTAAGATTTACATTATAAATAAGGTAAAGCCAAGGTGTAAAGCGCGTCAAGGTTCTTAGCTTTTTGTTCACCTTTTCATGTTATATATTTTTTATATGTGAAAGTACGGTGCTTATATCTAAAAAGAAGCAAAAGTTACTGTGTTTAAGCGCAGCCTTACTCATTTCTTCCCTTACATTATATTTCAGCATTAGCACAATTACAGGTAAACGTGGCTTATTGACGTTAATCGATTTAAAAAAAGAAATCGAGTACAATAAACTTTTGCTAAAGGATGTCTCTTCTGAAAAGGAAAAGTTGGACAACAAAGTATTTGGCTTATATGAAAAAAGCTTAGATTTAGATCTGCTTGATGAGCAAGCAAAAAATTCTTTAGGTTATGTGAACCCTAATGAACTTATGGTTGTTCTTGACGTGGAATAGCAGTAGTGACCTTACCCAGAAAAAGTGGAGAGAAAGAAAAGAGTTTTTTTGGGTAAAATAAAATTTTGGAGGA
>NZ_JAPQLF010000138.1:7638-23471 GCF_028982105.1 Wolbachia endosymbiont of Drosophila bicornuta
GGGTTGGTGCAGAAATTTTGTATCTGCCGCCTTATTCTCCAGATTTCAACAAAATTGAGCATCATTGGTTTGCTATAAAAAACAGAGCCAGGAAAGACATTCCTCTATTCGAATCCTTTCGTCGTGCTGTTGATTCTGCCTTCCTATGACCTGTTCGGACTATTATGAGAAATGCTATAAAGCAAACATGGCAAGTTTCATATGAAGATTATGTACCTCGTAGGATCTATTTAAGCTATGGCCATGTGAGTAAGATAGTATTGGCTACTGCAATGATGTCTAAAAATCAAGAGAAGAGAACACTTAATAGCTCTTTTTACAATAATCCGAACAGACCGTAATATGCTACTGGCCTGCTATGGCCATAAACACATATCTTATCGCATTCGGACTATTATAAGAAAGGCTATAATTTATAGCTCCGCTTCTATCAAGGCATAGAATGACGGAAGTGGGCTTTAATAGCTGTAATACTATAGCTGTTATACTCCAAAAGTAAGTATTAGATATAATAAATAGAAGAAATTAGATAGAATGATTAAAGGGGCAAGGATATAAAGGTTTAACTTGAAATAACCTGATAAAATTTGAATCACACTTCCAAGTGCTGGCACCCACGAAAGTAATAAAGTTGCAAAAATTAGCAAATTTTTTGTAACTTTTGGCGTTGTATATTCGTTTTCTAATTTGTGGTATGATTTTCGTATAGAGATTGTTATTCTACCTAAGTACCAGTTAACTATTCCACCAAGGCTTGATCCTAGTACTCCAAAAAATAACATAAGTAGTGGAGTGTGATACGACCTGAAATAAAGCATGGTATTGAACACAAAACCTTGATGTATTGGTAAGACTAATGATGATACTAGACTATCTGTGAATAACAGGAAGTAGTTTTCCATATGAATACCAGGTTGTTGTACCATCTTCATTGTCAGAAATTGTAATCCCCATTTGTTTCAACTGATTTCTTATTTTGTCCGCAGTATCGTAATTTTTATTTTTTTTTGCAATTTTTCTTAAGTCTATCAACCTTTCTATTTCTTGATGATTTACATCCACAGCAAACCACTTTTCATAACTTGACTCAAGAAGACCAATAAATCTGGCACTCTTAACAAAACTCTCAGTTAATTTAAGCTTTTCACTTTCATTACTCATTTTGTTGATTTTTGCAGCCATTTCATGTAATATAGCTAGAGCTTCAGGAATGTTTAAGTCGTTTTTTAAAGCGTCTATAAAATCTTTAGAAATCTCTGCGTTACTTTCATCAATATTTGTTGTATCTAAACCACGTGATAATCGATTAAATTTATTTAAGGTTTCCTGTGCATCAGAAATAACGTTTTCTGTCCAATCAAGTGGTTTTCTGTAGTGAGTTTTGAGCAGTGCATAGCGTATTACTTCACCCTTTATTCCACTATCTAGCAAATCCCTTACTTTGACTATATTAAATAAGGACTTGCTCATTTTCTCTTCATTTACTGTAAGAAAACCGTTATGTATCCAGTATTTTGCAAACATTGATTCAGCAAATGCAGACTTACTCTGTGCAATTTCATTTTCATGGTGAGGAAATTGTAAATCTATGCCGCCACCATGAATATCAAAATCTTTGCCAAGGTAAGCATATGACATTGCTGAGCATTCTATATGCCATCCAGGTCTGCCCTCTCCCCATGGGCTATTCCAATAACTTGAAAGTTTGTAGTCAATATCATTTGCAGGCTTCCACAGCACAAAATCTCCCGGGTGCTTTTTATTTTCATTAACTTCAACTCTGCTACCTGGAACCAATTCATCAGTTTTTTTTCCTGATAAAGCACCATATTCATGGTAAGATTCTATATTAAAATACACATGTTTGTCAGATTCATAAGCGTGGCCTGATTGCAGCAAATGTTCAATTAATTTTATAATATAATCTACGTTTTTCGTTGCTTTTGGCTCGTGTGTTGGCTCTGCACAATTTATGCTTCTCATATCTTCATGAAAAGCCTTCGTGTAATATGTGCTGATACTTTCTATGTTGCTATTTTTTTCACTTGCTGCATTAACTATCTTATCATCAATGTCGGTTATGTTACGCACATAGGTAACTTTGCCATAACAAAACTTAAGTAGCTGAAATAACACATCATACACAACAACAGACCGTGCATTGCCTATATGTGCTGTGTCATATACTGTTGGTCCGCAAACATACATTTTCACATGATCTTTATCGATTGGTGTAAAAAGTTCCTTTTTTTTTGTTAAGGTGTTGTAAAGCCTAACCATATACGAAGCTTTTGAGAAAAGAAAATGCCCCAATTATAAGTTGTGGCCCTTTGACTACTACAACAAGAGTAAGCAATAGCCCACACAATGATATTAGAACTCCCAATATGGATAGAAACCCATCTTTACTCATGATACCAAGCGAAATAAGAGTCGTACCAATTGCAGGAATGAAGTTAGTAAGAGGTAGTGGAAGAGCTATTGATAACGCACAAAGCAGCATTATAAAAGCTAAAATTTTTTCACCGGGCCCATAGAAAATAAAAGACATTCTTGGTCTCATGAACTTTTCTATTTTTTTTAATGCTGGAGAAGTTTTTTCCACCACAAGAGCTAGTGTTGAACGCTGAAAAGATTTTCTTTCTAGCCAACTGGGCATCCAAGGAGAATCAAATACAAATAAAAGCTGCAGTGAGAATAAGATTAAAGGTATAGAAAGAATAGTTGTATAACCAGGTGGAACCGGTATAGGCACCGATAGCGGCAAGGAGAAGATGATTATTAAAATACCAAAACCACGCTCATGCAAAGCTGTTTTAATGTCAAACAAAGTTACTTTATCGCTATCATTGTCATTGGTATCTGCAACTTCTTTTAGAATATCAGAAGCTAATTTATCACTTTTAGTCAACTTATCATTTTTTGACACGAAAAACCTTCGATAAAAATAATTCTTAACACAATTATTGTTTTATTTCAATATGCATTATTCATTTTGCGCTAGTAATTCGTTCTTTTGTTAAAGTGTTGTAAAGCTTTTAAGAAGAGAAAGTGCTCCGGTTATAAGTTGTGGTCCTTTGACTATTACAACAAGAGTAAGCAACAACGCGCACAATGATACTAAAACTCCCAATATGGATAGAAACCCGTCTTTACTCATAATGCTAAGTGAAATAAGAGTTGTGCCAATTGCAGGAAGGAAGTGAGTAAAAGGTAATGGAAGAGCTATTATTATTGCACAAAGCAACATCATAAAAGCCAGAATCTTCTCACCAGGCCCATAGAAAATGAAAGACAGTCTTGGCTTCATGAATTTTTCTATTTTTTCTAATACATGGGAAGTTTTCTCTACCACAAGAGCTAGTGTTGAACGCTGAAAAGATCTTCTTTCTAGCCAACTGGGGATCCAAGGAGAATCAAATCCAAATAGAAGCTGCAGTGAGAATAAGATTAAAGGTATAGAAAGAATAGTTGTATAACCAGGTGGAACCGGTATAGGCACCGATAGCGGCAAGGAGAAGATGATTATTAAAATACCAAAACCGCGCTCATGCAAAGCTGTTTTAATGTCAAACAAAGTTACTTTATTGCTATCATTGTTATTGGTATCTGCAACCTCTTTTAGAATATCAGAAGCTAGTTTTTTATCTTTAGTTAGTTTCTCACTTTTTTGCACAATCATCCTTTAATAAAGTATTCCTCTTAAGCTAACATAGTTGTTGCTGTATTTCAATATTTGTTATTTATTTCATACCAACACTTCATCTCTTTCATTCTTTAACCTGACTAAGTTTTTAAACAGATGACATGCACTAAGGTGCATGTCACGAAGTATGAGGACGCTAACGATCTGGTTCATTAGACGATAATTTTTCTGAGTCCTTAAGCTCCTGTTTAAGGTTTTTGATGCCTTTTCCTAAATCACCCATAACTTGCGGTAATCTGCCTGCACCAAACAGAACTAAAATTATTATTAAGACTAGAAACAATTGCCATGGTCCTAAACTCATTTTCACCTCCATTTAAAATATTGACCTTTAAATATTAAAACTTGACTGAAGTCAAGTAACACATAGATTATATCACCTTTATTTAATTATAAATCAAGGTTTTTTAATTATTTTATAACAATCCCAAACTAGATTATTTTCTTGCAGCGAATAAGTGGAAACTTTTCGCTTAACTGTAGAGTAGAAGAGAGCTCACTAAAAAACTTTGCTAGCGTATCATCTTTAGGCTTATGGTATATATCGCTAGACACTCCTGATTGAATAATTTTACCATTTTTCATTACGTAGATAAAATCTGCAACTTTCAATGCTTCTTGCGGGTCATGAGTTACCATTAGCACAGGGATATTTTTACTTCTGAAAAGGGACAATATATGTTGTCTTATTCGGCACTTGAGCAGTATATCTAAATTAGAAAATGGTTCATCTAACAACACAACATCAGGGTTTTGTGCCATCACTCTTGCTATTGCAACTAATTGTTGCTGCCCTCCAGATAAGGCGTTAGGGTACATATTTTCATATTTTTCTATATTGAGTAACTTCAAGATTTCCAATGCAATTAGGTGCTTTTCTCTCTTGGAAGAGCTGCGGATAGCAAAGGTTATATTTTCTACTACTGTTTTATGAGGAAATAATGCAGAATGCTGAAAAATCAATCCGATATTTCTATGCTCTATAGCGACTGATGCCTTATTACTTGCAACTAACCTATCATTTATAAAAATAGTTCCAGATTTTGGATTTTCTATCCCCGCAATTAATTTCAAAATTGTTGACTTGCCACAGCCAGAATGCCCCAATAAACATGCAACATTTCCTTTCTTTACTTTAATGTTTATATTGCTTAAAGCAAAGTCGTTTTGATTGTTATAGAAATAACCAATATTGTTAACTAGCATTAATCTTACTTAAACCATGTTATTAAATATAATAGCATTATACTCAAGAAGTACAGAAATGTTTTTTGTCGTCATAAATTGGTTATGCAAGAAATCTAGAAAAGAAAGGATTTTTTGCTATAACTTTACATGAATGGTAGGAAACACGGGACTATAGCTCAGCAGGATAGAGCGTTGGACTCCTAATCCGAAGGTCGTGCGTTCGAATCGCACTAGTCCCACCACATTGCTTCACAAATTTTATGGAGATTTTTTTTCACAAATACGCACACCTTTTTTTGCGGTTTTAAGATATAAATTCCCTAATAATAAAACGGGTTTTGTGTCATTCCAGTACTCCTCTCTTATAATTTACGTGTTTAAGAATAACTTCTGCTAAACCTTTACTAATTCCAGGTATGTTTTGAATTTCAGCCAGAGAAGCTTTGCTTATATTTTTCACTGAACCAAAATAAGACATCAACGCTTTTTTTCTTTTGTTGCCAATGCCGGGTATTTTGCTTAATTGTGAAACTATAAACTGTTTATCGCGTTTTTTTCTATGTGAAGTTATCGCAAAACGGTGGGCTTCATTACGCAGCGATTGTAAGTAAAGCATGACTTTGCTGTCATTTGCCAGACTGAATTCTTCCCTGCCCAGCATATAAAATCTTTCATTTCCTGCGTTACGATCAGGACCTTTTGCCATACAAGCAAAAGGAACGTTTATATTCAATACTTCCAGTACATTCTCTACTATGGAAACATGTCCTGGTCCACCATCAATCAGTAAAAAATCAGGTATTATGCCCTTTATATTGCCGGAGAAACGTCTGGTTAGCACTTCCCTCATCATTTTATAGTCATCGCCTGAAAATTTTTCCTTTATAGTAAATTTTCTGTACTCACTTTTTAAAAAACCCTCCTGCCCTGCAACAACCATTACACCAATTTGTTGGTTTCCAAATATATGGCTATTGTCATAAACCTCAATACGCTTTGGAATATTTGGTAACAAGAAGATTTTGCTAAGCTCTTCAAGCTTTTCTAGGTTATTTCTATAATCGATAAGCTTCTGCTCTAAGCTATGCTGAGAGTTATCATAAACAAATTTCAATAAATCACGCTCTTTTTTATTCTTTGCATGCAGAACTTTTACTGGCTTTTGAGCAACCTTATATAGTGCTTGTTCTATAATTTCCTTATCCACAATAGAATCTGGAACGTAAATTTGTATTGGAGGTATGTTAGCTGAATTATAAAAATTGACCAAAAAGGTGGATAAAATTTCATCATTTGAGTGATCACCACAGTTCTCGGCAAAGTAAGGAGTGCTGCCGTAGTTGTCTTTATTTCTAAACGATAACACACTAATACATGCTAGATCCTCTTCACGTACAATACTGAAGAAATCTGCATCTTTTTCAAAAGAAAAATCCGTGTGCTGTATTTGAATTTGCTCAAGAAACTTTACCCGATCTCTATATATAGCAGCAAGCTCATAGTTTTCTTCACTGCTGCACTTTCTCATTGTGAAAAGTAACTGTTCTTTCACTTCCTTATTTCTTCCAAGCAATGTATTTCGTGCCTGTTTTACTGATTGGCAGTAGTCGTCTTTTGTGATTTTGTTTATGCATGGTGCTGAGCAGCGCTTAATTTGATATTCAATACATGGTCTTTTTGTTGAGGAAAAGTATTGATCTGAACATACTCTTAGGAGAAAAGCTTTTTGCAATGACAATATAGTTTGCTTAACAGCAGCGGCAGATGTAAAGGGACCATAATAATAAAACTCATTCTTCTTAAATTTGCCTCTATATTTTGCTATTCTTGGATAATCGTGCTTGGAAATTGTTATATAAGGATAAGATTTTCCATCCTTAAGCACAATATTATAAAGTGGTTTCAATGATTTTATTAGCTGTGCTTCAAGAAGCAGTGCTTCGATTTCATTCTCAGTGATGAATATTTCAACCTTAATAACCTGTGAGAGCATAACTCTAATTCGTTCAGAAAGATTTTCGAATTGAAGGTAGTCGGATAACCTTGACTTTAAGTTTTTTGCTTTTCCAACATATAAAACTTTATTCTTATCTCCGACCATCTTATACACGCCACAGGACTGTGGAGATGATTTGATTTGTTCTTTATATTGCCTGAGCATTTATCCATTGCTTAACCTGTATGAGGTTAAAATCTGCTACTAAATGAAAGATGGAAACTACATTTTCAAGCAAAGATAATCTGTTTCTTCTCAGCTTATCAGAATCACAGTTAATCTTTATACTGTCAATAAACTGATTGATAAACTGAGCAAAACCAGCAAGTTCATCAAGTGCTACATTAAAGTGGTTATTTTTTATCGCTTGTTTTATGTTTTTACAAGCAGTTATAGCACAATTTGATAGCGCAATTTCTTCACTTTCAATCAAAAACCTCTTACCGTAAGATGCACTATAAGTAGTGCCATCACTTTTCCTTGCTTTGCTCATCATGTTACTGACTCTTTTGTAAGTGCTTAGAATTTGTTCACCTTCTGGAGTACTAAGATAACGATCCAATATAACAGTTTGCTTTTCTGCTGTCAGCAGATCATTAATATCGATTTTATATAGTATTGAATCTACAACATCTTGCCTTATATCTCTATTTTTTAAAATAACCTTGAATCTTTCTAAGCAAAATCTAAATACTAGTTCTGAAATTTGTTTTCTATTCGGCTTATCAACTGACGCTGTATTTTTATTAAATAGAAGCCTTGAATATAAAGATACTGACTTGTCTATCATTAGCCTAATTGGAACATGCAAATTATTTTCAAGTATTGTCCTAATTATACCAATTGTCATTCTCCGCAAACCAAATTGATCATACGAACCAGAGATTTTCTCACCTGCTGCAATTAAACCAACTAAGCTATCCACTTTGTCTGCAATTGACACAGCAATTGCAGAAGGAGATTTAGGACACTCCTGCTCTGGCCCGATTGGCTTATAATGCTCAGTTATAGCTTCCACTATTTCTCCATCTTCTTGAAAATAAGAAGCATAATATCCACCCATTACTCCTTGTAATTCTGGAAACTCTCTTACTATCGATGTTGCCAAATCAGTTTTTGCCAAATATGCAGCACGTTCAACTTTTATCAGCGAAGCATGTGGAATAAATATAGCTATATACTTTGACAGAGCCGTAATACGCTTCACCTTTTCCCCCACGCTGCCAAGTGAAGCATGAAATAATATCGAACCTAATTTTTTGACATAATGATCCAGATCTTCCTTTTTGTCCTGAGATATCAAAAATTGTGCATCAGCAAGACGTGCTTCTAATATTCTTTCGTGCCCTTTAACAACTTCACCATTGTTGACGTTGACAACAGTGACAAAGTGTGAAATTCTCTTTCCATTACTTAAAGCAAGGTATTTTTGTTGTGTATTAACTATACTAAGTATTACTTCCTTCGGTAATCCAAATGACTTTTCTTGATTCACTTCACCAAACAGTACGATTGGCCACTCTGTAAGCCCTGTCAATTCATTTAGTAAATAATCATTTTTCTCAAGTTGTAAATTCTGCTCTTTTGTGAATTTATTAATCTGATCTAGTATAAATTGCTTTCTTTTGTCCATTTGGAGAATTACACTGTTTTTTTCTAGCAATTCAAAATAGTCTTTAGGTGCTTTAACAGTTAACGCTGTACCACTTGAGAGAAATCGATGGCCATATGTTGTGTTAGATGCTGTGATCCCTGCAAAAGACACAGGTATTATTTCGTCATTTAAAATGCATAAAATGTTTTTGATTGGCCTAACCCACCTTTCTTTTCCTTTGCCCCATCTCATGCTCTTCAACCAAGAAAAGTTTTTGAGCATTTCCTCCAGTTGATTTTTGAGGAATTCTCTGATGTTAAATGAGCAGCTTTCTCTTTTAATGAAGTAAAAATCCTCATTATTTACTTTTCGAACGAGCAAATCTTCTTCATTTTTCTGATATTTTCTTAAAAAACCTTCGATAGCACTTTTTGGTGCGTTAATGTTTGGTCCCTTAACTCCGTTATTGGAATCCTTTAGCTCCAAAGCATTTATGTTGTCAACAAATAGAGTAATGCGACGTGCCGTTATAAAAACCTCCATTGATGTAAATTTTACATTATTTTTGTTAAAAACATTGGCAATACAGCTTTTAACTTGAGTTGCAACTACATTCTGCATTCTCGGTGGTATTTCTTCTGAAAGGCACTCAAATAATAACTGCAACGACATACGCTATTTACTCATGTACAATTCACAACATTTTTTTGTTAGCTCTCTAACTTTACCAATATAAGCTGTACGTTCATTCACACCAAGCACACCTCTTGCATCAAGCAGATTAAGTAGGTGACTAGTTTTAATACATTGGTCATAGGCTGCGATTGGTAGCTCCTTTTCAATAAGGAACTTACACAATTTTTCCGTATCTTCGAATTGCTGCTGTACCACTTTAGTATCATAATAATCTAACGCTAGATAAGAAAATTCATATTCTCTTTGTTTAAAAATATCTCCGTAAGTTACACCGTTATCGTTCCAAATTATATCGTAAACATTATCTACACCTTGTATGCACATTGCTAAACGTTCCAACCCATATGCCACCTCACCAGGAATCATCTTGCAGTCAATCCCTCCAACTTGCTGTATATAAGTAAGCTGTGTTACTTCCATTCCATTGCATGTAACTTCCCATCCAAGTCCTGATGCACCAACACTTGGATTTTCCCAATCATCTTCAACAAACTTAATATCATATTTTTCTGTAGATATGCCAAGAACTTTTAAGCTATCTAAATAGACGTCTTGTAAATTATTACCAGATGGCTTTATTATAACTTGATATTGGTGATGTTGATACAAGCGATTAGGATTATCACTATAGCGTCCATCTGCTGGCCTAATTACTGGTTGTAGATATGCAATTTTTGTCGGCTTTGTATCAATTGCAGACATAATTGTTGCAGGATGTAATGTGCCAGCACCAACTTCAGATGTGTATGGGTGAAGTATAACACATCCTTCACTAGCCCAAAAATCTTGTAACTCTTTTATTATACTTTGTAAATTCACACAAATTGCACACTTTTTATACTAAATATATAAATAAATAAGTACTATTCAATACCTATTTTTTTAACAGTATCATGTAAATAATCACCTAAGACTGCTGAACTTTCTCTCACATACTGAATTATGCTTTTATTTAGGACAATTGCATCATGCATAGTTAAATCGCAGAATATAAATGCTGTTAAATACAGTAAAATCACCGCATAAAATGTGTGAAAAATCCCCTCAAATGTAATTGACATTGCATTATTATAGCTGAGCTGTATTGAACTTATTGGCCATGGTTTTATCACTTCTACGACATTAAAAAATACGTAAGGTATCATAAGAAAAAAGAAAAAGTGCATAAAATCATTAAACCAAAATGGGCATTGAAACATCTGCTTACATATATTCCCATAGAGTTTACTTACAGCATAATAAATTGACATTATTGCTGGCATTGAAAGTGCTACAGTCAGTACTTGCCCTGACGCTATTTGTATTACTATTTCTTCACCACTGTTTGCTGAAGGGTCTTGAGCATGAAAAATAAATATTCCAATTAATTGCATTACTAACATAACTATTGCCAATTTTGTAAAAACAGCAGCTACGACTATTCCTGAGTCTGGCATTTTATATAGTAAGTATTCGCCTCCATATGTAAGAATTAATATAACATCGACAATAAATAATATTAAAAAAGAAGACCAATAGTTCTGCCAAGTTGGTAAATATCCTATTCCTAAAAGAGAGCTTACTGTTTTAGCAGGAAAAACCTTGCCTAGCATCTTCCCCAAAAATTTAAAAAAAATCCCCATGTTCTAAGTAACACTTGGTTTATATTATTTATAATACTGTATTGTAACGGACTTATCAATAACTTAAAACATGTATTGGAAGATTTTAGGTAACATGCAGCAACAGTAGAAGAACGTGCGCCAAAAATTTAATAATTTTATAGGGCTTATGCACTTAAATTTTTTGCAATATCAAGTGCAGCGTAAGTGAATATTGCACTTGCACCCGCACGTTTGAAACCAATCAAAGACTCATAAATCACCTTGTCATAATCTAGCCAGCCATTATTTGCAGCAGCTTTTATCATTGCGTACTCACCGCTTACTTGGTAAGCAAAAATCGGAAAATTAAACTTATCACTTGCTGTTTTGATAATATCTAAATATGGCATACCTGGTTTAATCATAATAAGGTCTGCACCTTCATTTATATCCATTTCAATTTCGCACATTGCTTCGCGCGCATTTTTATAATCCATTTGATAACCACTTTTGTCTATAGAATGTGATAGCCCACATGAACCAACGACTTGCCTGAATGGAGCATAGAAGCTAGAGCAGTATTTCACTGCATAAGATAATATTAATACGTCTTGAAAGTTGTTATCATCTAATGATTTTCTGATTCTTCCTATTCTACCATCCATCATATCAGAAGGAGCAACTATATCACATCCTGCTTTCGCTAAAGCAAACGCTTGCTTACACAGCACTGATATAGTTTCATCGTTTTCTACATCCATCTGATTATCTTTTAAAATGCCGTCATGGCCATGAATAGTGTATGGATCCAGTGCAACGTCTGCAATAATACCAATTTCAGGTACCTTTAATTTTACAGCACGGATTGCTTTGCAGATTAAGTTGTCAGAATTATATGCTCCCTCAGCGTTTTCAGATTTTAGTTTACTATCAACTACAGGAAAAATTGCAACAGCATTAATTCCTAAATCTTTAGCTTCCTTAACTATAGACACTAATCCATCTATTGAATAACACTTTACGCCTGGTAAGCCAGAAATTGGTTCAGTTGTTTCTTCTCTGTCATGAACAAACAGAGGAAGAACAAGATCATTTACTGATAAACTATTTTCACTTGTTAAATTGCGAACCCATTTGCTCGAGCGCCTGCGTCTTAATCTTGTATTTGGGAAATTAAACATTGGATCCAGGCAAATTCCCAGTAAAGAGCAACACCCCTGAAATGAGTATCACCCAAAACACTGATATTGGTAAAAATACTTTCCAACCAAGGCGCATTAGCTGATCATATCGATAACGAGGTATTGTTGCTCTAATCCAAATAAATACGAATAAAAGTATAATTATCTTCAAAACGAACCAAATTAAACCTGGAATTTTATAAAGCAAACCAAGTTCTAACGGAGGATACCACCCTCCTAGAAAGAATATCGTCATCATAGCACTTGCTAAAATCATATTTGCATATTCTCCAAGAAAAAAGAGGGCAAAAGGCATGGATGAATATTCAACGTTATATCCAGAGACAAGCTCTGCTTCAGCTTCTGGTAAATCAAATGGGTGACGATTAGTTTCTGCAAGCAAAGAAATAAAAAATATTATTCCTATAGGCATTAGTAGCAAATCAACCCAAAATGGCATATTGTGTTTCGCTACCACCATCTCTCCAAGATTTAATGTTCCAGTGGTAATAACGACTGCAGCAACTATTAAGCCTATTGAAACTTCATATGAAATCATCTGAGCAGCCGACCGTATAGCGCCAAGGAATGCATAATTGGAGTTGCTTGACCAGCCTGCAATAATCACGCCGTATACTCCCAGCGACGATATAGCTAGCACGTAAAGCACTCCAACATTAATATTTGCTATAACCTTAGGAATAACTACTTGCTGGCCATTTTCTACAATTACTTCAGCACCAAACGGTATAACTGCCCAGGCAATTAATGCCAAGATAAAGGTAAGCATTGGAGCCATAATGAACAGTATGGTGCTCGCTCTAAATGGTATTATCGGCTCTTTAATCAGTAGTTTAATAGCATCTCCAAATGGCTGCAATAGCCCAAAAGGTCCAACTACACTTGGGCCGTGCCTCAGTTGAATTGCAGCAAGGACCTTACGCTCAAAGTATGTCAAATATGCAACTGAAAGTAGTAGCGGTACTAAAATAAATAAAATATTAACTAGCGTGTTCATAAAAAGCTTTAGTACAATCTGCCATTATTTTTGAAGCGCGACTTATTGAATCCGTCATATAAAAATTACACTCCTTTAAAGTAAAAGGTGTATTACTTAAATTTATTTTACCATTGCTAATTGGCACCCATGTGTTTTTTATCACTTGATCAGCATTTCTAAACTGTGGACCGATAGTATCTAATTTTTTTCTCACGTCAAATAAACTATCATATGGTAAGGAGAGATCCAAATATTGCGAGAGATTTTTAATAATTAACCAGTCCTCCTTTGCTTCACCTGGAGGAAATACAGCTAAATTTGTTCTTTGCACTCGACCTTCAGTGTTTACATAAGTTGCATATTTTTCTGTATATGCAGCACCAGGCAAGATAACATCTGCCACATGTGCACCATTATCACCGTGATGACCTTGATAAATTACAAATGTGTTTTCTAACTTTGATGTGTCAAATTCATCTGCACCAAGAAGATAAACAACTTCTATTTCACCACTTTCTGCATGTTCCAATATTTGATTAATATCCCTTTCGCCTTTTTTAGGAACAAACACAATATCTAGCCCACCAACTCTTGCTGCAGCTTTATGCAGCACATTAAAGCCATTCCAGTCATCTCTGATCATGTTAAATTTTTCTGCAATTTTGCCAGCCAGAACTAGAACTAATTCAGAATCATCTCTTACTAATGCATCTTGACCGATAATCAGCATAGGGTTTTGAGCAGCTACCAGCAGCTCACAGAATTTATGACTTCCATTTGCTATTTCACTCAAAATATCAGGATTATCGCCCAATTTCTCAACATGATACAAATATTCAATGTTAGGACCAACACTTGCAACAGGAAAGTTGCCCTGTAAATATCTCTTTCTCAATCTTACGTTAATGATCGGTGCTTCTATCCTTGGGTTTGTATTTATAAGCAGACACAAATCCGCATTCTCTATACCTTCAATAGTGGTATTGAACACATACGATCCACGATTATTTGGTATAAGTTTTGCACCATCTTGCCTACAGTCTATATTCCCCGAGCCGAGCTTCTGCATCATTTCTTTAAGTAGAAGCATAGACTCACAATCTGCTAAATCACCTGCAATTGCAGCTATTTTATTTGATTTTGTATTCCTTAATTTCTTTGCAGCAACAGTTAATGCCTCATTCCAATCAACTGGGGCTAATTTACCATCTTTTTTTACATAAGGTCGATCAAGACGCTGAACTTTTAGTCCATCATAGGCAAAGCGGGTTTTATCTGATATCCATTCTTCATTTACCTCTTCGCTCAGCCTTGGCAATATCCTCATAACTTCCGGGCCACGATAATCAACTCTAATACTACTTCCCACAGCATCTAGTACATCTATAGTTTCGCAATGTGATAGCTCCCATGGACGCGCTGTAAAGGAGTAAGGCTTTGAAGTTAAAGCCCCTACCGGGCAGAGATCTATGATATTTCCGGATAATTCAGAACTAATATGCCTTTTTATGTAAGTGCTAATCTCTACATTTTCTCCCCTTCCGATTCCTCCAAGTTCATCTGTACCTGCAACATCAGACAAAAATCTAACACACCGAGTGCAATGAATGCATCGATTCATCGCAGTCTCAATCAATGGTCCAAAGTGTTTTTTTGGCACAGCCCTCTTATGCTCATCAAGTCTGCTGGTTCCTTTCCCATAAGCCATCGTGATATCTTGCAAATCGCATTCACCACCCTGATCGCAAATTGGGCAATCAAGCGGGTGGTTAATTAGCAAAAACTCAAGCACACCTTCACGTGCTTTTTTAACCTTATGGGTATCAGTGTGAATAACCATCCCTTCTGCAACCGGCATTGCACAAGAGGCTACTGGTTTTGGAGGTCCACCCTCCACTTCAACCAAACACATTCTGCAATTACCAGCAATTGCTAAACGCTCATGATAACAAAAACGTGGAATTTCAACGCCCACGACTTCACAAGCTTGAATTATAGTGAGCCCATGCTCTACTTCACATTCCTTAGAATTAATAGTAACTTTAACCACAACTATTATACAGCTTCCAACTTTATAGGATTGCCGCTTACCTCATCTTCAACCAGATTGCCGTTGTCATATTGAGCAGACATATAATTCATGCGCGAGTCACGATCTATATATCTAACAGGTTTTACCGGTTTATCTTTATACATTTTTTGCTCGGCCTTCTTACGCTGAGTAGGGTTATTTTTACTAGCTGTCTTTGCTTTCCCACCTGCTGCCATATAAACTCCTAAAAACTTTTCATTCTATTTTAACACTTAAGTATACAGCGTCAATATTTAATAACTTTAAAATTTCAATAGATCTCTTATTATAATCATTTTACAATCATTGTTTAAATAAAAAGTTACCCCTTGATGCCATTCCAGCGCATGACGCACAGCTGTACGAACATTGCAATTTGCAGGCAATTTGCGTGGCAGATTCAAGTAGCTGACACTGGTTTCCATCCAAAACAGCAGTAGCCCTTTTGGTGTCATTTCAGTGCTTGACACTGAAATCCAGGATTTTGATTGGATACTGAGTTGGTAAGCATAAAAGTATAGCTAACGCGAGCTCTACGTCATACCGCGATTTATTCGCGGTATCTCAAAGCATAGATCCCTCTGCGGGATGACGATTGTCGTTTAGCTATAAACATTAAGAAATTTACCAAATAAAAAAAAAGGCAAAAGAAGCCCTGGGGTTATTATCTGCTTTGAAATATTGGCGTTTTTTATGTTTTAAACGCTTGACAAGCGAAATTTAGCTGCTTTTAATTGCAACTGACCTACGCTGCAAATGTTTAAGAAATTTACTAAGCAGAAAAAAAGACAAAGAATCCCCGAGTTAGCTAGTCTTTT
>NZ_JAPQLF010000138.1:23642-27967 GCF_028982105.1 Wolbachia endosymbiont of Drosophila bicornuta
TTTAATCTGCAGATTGGCGAAAGCAAATACAATAGCTTCAGTTTCATGATAAGGGGGCTGGCGGAGTTTGTCAAGGAAGTTTTTTCGTTTCTGCAGGCTACTTTCCGACACCAGTGGTGTTAAGTATTCGTACAGTTATTGGTGTTATCAAGATACTCCCTAATCTTCTTCAAATCCTCCCAGGCTAAACGTTTTTGTGCCGGTTGGCGAAGTAGGTAAGCTGGATGAAATATAGCTGCTGTGGTGATTGAATTGGACAAATATTGGTTAGTGTACGTATGAAATCTGCCACGCAAATTCGATATAGTTTTTGTGCTGTCAAGAAGGCTATAACATGCGATTCCCCCGACCAAAATTAAAATTTGTGGTGAAACTAGTGCAACGTGTTTTTCGACAAATGGTCTGCACATATCAAGCTCTAGGTCGGTTGGCTTTCTATTGCCAGGTGGACGCCAAAATACAGCATTGCTTATGTATACCTTAGTGCGATCAAGATTGATTGCATTTAACATTTTATCGAGCAACATTCCACTTGCACCACAAAATGGTATGCCTTGAAGGTCTTCATTTGCTCCTGGAGCTTCACCAACGAGCATAATTTTTGCATTTGGATTACCATCGGAAAAGACAGTATTAGTTGCAGTTTTTTTTATCTCACAACCTTCAAATGATTCAACTGCACTTCTTAATTCATCCACACTACCACATTTACCTGCAAGTTTCCTTGCTTCAATTATCCAATCACTTGGAAACATGTCTTTCCCATCTTTAGTGTCATTCCAGCGCATATCTGCATCTTTCTTCTTGGTCCCAGTTTGGATAACAGAGGGTTGTACACTCTCTTTGCTCTCCAATTTTTTTTCCTCTTCACCCTCCATTAGTGTGCAATCAACGCCCACTTCATGGTAAAATTTTAATAATTCTAGGTCTTTATTGCTCATAATGCTTTTTAACCTTTTGTGCTTTTTTCATGGCCATATCATACTTTAATTTAGATAAATGTCTAATATATAATATGCCGTTTAAGTGATCTAATTCATGCTGAATACACCTTGCAAGCCAACCACTAGCTTTTAGCGTCTGTTCTTCGTTATTTAAGTCTCTGTATTTCACAGTTAAATACTTTGGACGCTTAATTTCATAGCTTTGCTCTGGAATTGAAAGGCACCCTTCCTTGAGAGTCACTTGTTCATCGGATAATTCTGTAATCTCAGGATTAATCATGTAAAATTTGCCAGTTGAGCCATATCCTGCTGGCTCATTTTCAATCGTTTCTAGCTGAATATCCATAACAAAAATTCTCTTTAACACTCCAACTTGCACTGCAGCAAGGCCAAGACCTTCTGCATCATACATAGTTTCGAACATGTCGTTTACTAATTCTTTAATTTTATCGTTTATATCTGTTACTTCACTGGCACGTGTGATTAGTCTTTCATCAGGGGCAATTACAATTGGTAATATGGACATAAAAATTGTAATTCTATGTTTTGCTTTTCCTTTTGTCCAGAATTTAGTGTATATTAAAATGTTGCTATATCTATAATAGAAATATAAATTATTAAAGAAAGCTACAATTTAAATGAAATTGCGTAATAAGGTTAACTAATGTACTCTGCAGTAATAGCAAAACCAAAGAGAAATGTTTTTGCTGTTTTAGACATAGGTACAACAAAGATTATTTGTCTAATCGTTAAAATAAATGGCAATTTCAGCTATAAAGTAACAGGAACGGGCTATAAGATTGCAGAAGGTGTAAACGGTGGGTCGATAACTAATGTAAAACACGCAAATTACTCCATCTCATCAACTATAGGTTTAGCTGAGCAAGTGTCAGAGGAAACTATAGACCAGATATATGTGACCATTGCTGGATGTGGCATCTCATCTTTCAATGCACATAATGAAATTATTGCAGCTAATCATGAAATTTCTGACCGGGATATAAAACGTGTAGTTTTTCAGACGTTTGAGAAATATATTGAAGAAAATGTTATCATTCACAATATACCACTGAAATATCACTTAGATGACATGACTGACATAAAAGAAGTTGTTGGATTGTACGGAAAAAGACTATCTGCTGATGTTAATGTTGTCACTGCTTCGCGTCCAGCGCTTACCAATATTGAAAACTGTATTACCAATAATGGTGGATTAAATATGGCAGGTTGTATTGCTTCTGCATATTCTGCAGGTCTTGCGTGTCTCAGTGAAGATGAAAAAGAGCTCGGGACTGCTATTGTTGATATAGGCGGTGGGTGCACTGCAATTGGAATTTTCAAAAGAGGGAAACTTGTGTATGCAAGCAGCGTTCCAATTGGTGGCGTTCATATCACTCGAGATATTGCTTACGGGCTATGCACAAGCATAGAACGTGCAGAGTATATAAAAATACTGTATGGTAGCACTATCGTAACTTCAATAGATGAGAATGAGTACATTACAATGCAAAACAACGAAAATGATGAACCTACTCAAGTATTCAAATCTGAGCTTATTAACATCATAAGACCAAGAGTTGAAGAAATACTTGAAATGGTAAGAGAGCAATTTCAAGAGCAGAAAGATCCAATTAATAAAGTAGTGATTACAGGCGGAACTAGTCAACTCACAAGCATGAAGGAAATTGCAGGCTATATATTCAATAAGCAAGTTCGAATTGGGTGCCCTGAGTCTTGTAGCGGTCTTGATGGCGAATATGATAAAAATCCTGTATTTTCTGCTGCTATAGGCTCTATAAAGCTAATAGTTGACACTTTTTATAAAAATAATTCTGGTGTTTTAGGTCAGGATGGTAAAATGAGTAAATTGTATAATTGGGTTAAATCAAAAGTTACAGTCTAGATTTCTGTTTTACCACCTTTCATATAAATGACTTGACACTAGGATCCATAGGACTTATTTTTATAATATGTAAAATTATTATGTTTATGTACTTGCGAGTAAGCGTACCAATTACAATAAGACATGGAAAATATGAACATAACTATACACTCACAAGAAGATTTTGAATTTATGCGCAAGGCTGGCAGGCTTGCTGCTGAAACTCTTGATTTCATTGCACCGTACGTAAAGGTAGGGGTGACAACTAATGAGTTAAATGATCTATGTCATGATTTTATAATTAATGCAGGTGCAATTCCAGCACCACTAAACTATAGGGGGTATCCAAGATCGATTTGCACTTCAAAAAATGCAGTTGTGTGCCATGGTGTTCCAGATAATAAACCACTTAAAGATGGAGATATTTTAAATATTGATGTCACGGTGATTTTAAATGGCTGGCATGGTGATACAAGTCGCATGTTTTGGGTTGGCAAGCCATCAATAAAAGCAAAACGCTTGTGTGACGCTACTTATCATGCATTGATGGAAGCAATCAAACAAGTTAAGCCCGGCAATAAGTTAAATGAAATAGGGCTTGCTATAGAGAAATATATTAGAGATTTTGGATATTCTATCGTACGCAGCTACTGCGGACATGGTATAGGAAAAGTCTTTCATGCTCCACCAAATGTAGTGCATTTCTATGATCAAGATGAAAATCTCGTCTTGAAGGAAGGTATGTTTTTTACAATAGAGCCAATGATTAATGCTGGAAAACATGAGACTCTGCTCAGTAAACTCGATGACTGGACAGTAACAACACGCGATCTTTCACTTTCTGCTCAATTTGAGCATACGATTGGAGTAACAAAAGATGGTGCTGAAATATTCACATTATCACCTAAGAATTGGCATTTCCCACCTTATAATTAGATTTTTTTAAATTCTGCTATACTGCAACTATACTTGGTTTACTTTGGGTAATTTTGAAGAAAGCTCACCCTTAATTTGCGATATAGCAACTAGCCCAATTAATGCACAGAAAATCATGTAAAAACTAGCTGAAGTCTCTTGTCCTGTAACCTTGATAATTGTTGTGCATATAAATGGTGCAAGGCCGCCAAAAAATCCAGCAGCTATATTTCTTGATAAACCAAATCCACTGTACCGAACCTTTGTTGGAAATATAGCACTTCTCGCAATAGTCCGAATAGGATAAGATATGTGCTTATGGCTATGGTAGAACAGTAGCATATTATGATCTGTTCGGATTATTGTAAAAAGAGCTATAAACGGTGGAGGATTGATGATGCACTTACCACACGTATAAATATTGTCTGAGATTACTACGCCACAAACATTGCAGTAATGCTTAGTTAGAAAATTGATTTTTTTGTTGCATTCACTACACAGATTAAGATTTTCATCAATGATACATTCGCAACTTACGCATACGCTTGGAAATATGAGATTTGTAGCTTTTTTTAGTAAGAGAA
>NZ_JAPQLF010000139.1:0-523 GCF_028982105.1 Wolbachia endosymbiont of Drosophila bicornuta
TTTGTTTGAGCAATGGAGGGACGCAGGAGGCTAAGGAATGCATGCGACTGGAAGTGCATGTCCAAGCAGTAAGTCTTGAGTAGAGTCAAATGCTTTACTCTGTACGGACAAGCTGTGATGGGGAGGGAAATAATAGTACCGAAGTTCCTGATGTCACACTGTCAAGAAAAGCTTCTAGTGAGAAAACAACTGCCCGTACCGTAAACCGACACAGGTAGTCGAGGAGAGTATCCTAAGGTGAGCGAGCGAACTCTCGTTAAGGAACTCGGCAAAATGACCCCGTAACTTCGGGAGAAGGGGTGCTGACTTCGGTCAGCCGCAGTGAATAGGCCCAAGCGACTGTTTATCAAAAACACAGGTCTCTGCAAAATCGAAAGATGACGTATAGGGGCTGACGCCTGCCCGGTGCTGGAAGGTTAAGAGGATGGGTTAGCTTCGGCGAAGCTCAGAATTGAAGCCCCAGTAAACGGCGGCCGTAACTATAACGGTCCTAAGGTAGCGAAATTCCTTGTCGGGTAAGTTC
>NZ_JAPQLF010000140.1:0-562 GCF_028982105.1 Wolbachia endosymbiont of Drosophila bicornuta
TGCTCTCCCAGCTGAGCTATGCCCCCAAAACCAGAATGCTGCGCAATGCAGCGCGGCCAGTGGTGGGCCAGGGAGGACTTGAACCTCCGACCCCACGCTTATCAAGCGTGTGCTCTAACCAACTGAGCTACTAGCCCAAAACCTTCATTCCCGCTCAAATTCATCTTCCACCAAAAAAGCAGAAAACAAACAAGCAGAAACACTTGTCGCAGAAAGGGATATGTTGACGGCGCTCCCGCCTGGTAAAACCAGAACAGAAATCTGACAGAACGTGCCTTCGGTGATCCATAACCAAAGGACTTTATTTTTCGAAACATTCCAAGAATGATCAGTTACCCAACCAAACCTCAGAACAGTTCCTTGAAAGGAGGTGATCCAGCCGCAGGTTCCCCTACGGCTACCTTGTTACGACTTCACCCCAGTCGCTGACCCGACCGTGGTCGGCTGCGCCCCTTGCGGGTTCGCTCACCGGCTTAAGGTCAAACCAACTCCCATGGTGTGACGGGCGGTGTGTACAAGGCCCGGGAACGTATTCACCGCGGCATGCTGATCCGCGATTACT